>CAYRVZ010000246.1:0-4547 GCA_964427815.1 uncultured Saprospiraceae bacterium
CACTTTCCAAAAGTTACAGACTTTTGGAAAGTTCGACGAGTAAAGGGTAAAAAGGTAAAAACGAAATATTAGTTTTAATTTACATACCTTTGTCGTATAATTACTAAACACTATGTACTACGCTGTTGATTTTTCGGTTGAAGAGGCTGATGCAGAAATATTGAACGCCCTATTCTTAGAGGATTTCGAGGCTATTGAATTTACGGATACAGGTTTTTCAGGATATTTTCCGAAAGGAGAAACTGCGGATAAGCTTATGCCAAAATTAGTAGCTACTCAACAAAACATAGCCTTTACCTTTGCCATAAGGGAAATACCCGAAGTAAATTGGAATGCTCAATGGGAAGCTGGTTTTAATCCCGTAGAAATAAGCGATTTTTGTCGCATATATGCTGAATCTCATCCTAAGAAGGAGGGGTTTGTCCATCAAATCTTGATTAATCCCAAAATGGCATTTGGAACGGGGCACCATGAAACCACCCACATGATGATCCAAGCGATGGAGCACATACCGATGGTAGGTAACATCTGGGATTTTGGGACAGGAACTGGCGTTTTAGCTATTCTTGCGAAAAAAATGGGCGCAAAAGGGATCATTATTGCCAATGATATTGAGGTGCCTGCTATTGAAAATGGTAGAGAAAACCTAAAAATTAATGGTGTTAATGATATTGATTTTAGGTTAGGTGGTATAGAAATTGTACCTGAATCGGCATTCGACCTAGTTTTGGCGAACATCAACAGAAATGTAATTTTGGCGAATCTAGTACCGTTAGTAAGTAAGTTAAATCCTTCCGGAAAAGTATTATTTTCGGGTATTATGAAACAAGACTACCATAAGGTTGCCCAAAAATGCCAAGAGTTGGGACTGGTGGAAGTTATGTATTTAGAACTAAACAATTGGGTATGCACACTATTTCAGCAAAAGTAAAATTTTCTATTGCCATTTTTTTTGTTGCTTTTCTCTTTTCTAGCACTAGTTTTGCGCAAGCTAAAAAGCCCTTTCCTTTAGAGCATCCAGCTTTTTTGGATGCCTTTGGTGAGTTTTTAACAAAAAGTAAAAGTAAAGATGTTCAGGAGGCTGAAAAGTTATTTGCTACGGAGTTTAATAGCTTATACACACCTGAAGAAAGGGATAGTATAATCGCTTTTGTCAATACGCTAAAATTAAGAAGGTATAGTGCTAAGCCCTATTTTCTGGATTACGTTACCTTAATTGCCGCCCTCAAAAAGGATACGGATAACCCAAGTGGTTTTGCCAATTGGCATGATATCGCAAAAAAAATATTGAAGAGCGAAAAGAAGCCTGATAAAACCATCAAGCAATTGATAAAATTCGCAGGGCCCTTTTTGACAGAAAAAGCTTTCAAGAAGAAAGGTAGTGGTATTATTTGGTCGGTCGATGAGGGAAGTTCGGATTGGAAATATGAAAATCAAAAATTATATGTGGAGTTTAAAGATGTAAACTTACTCGCATTGCGTAGAGTGGATTCCTTGTTGATCTCCAAAACTTCTGGAAGATACTATATAAGGGAAAATGTATGGAAAGGGAAAGGTGGGCAGGTTAGTTGGGAAAAGGTGGGCTATGATGATGTCTTTGCGAAGTTATCCAATTATAGAATTGATTGTAGAAAAGGGTTGTATCGGGCGGATTCAGTCTTGTTTACGAGCCCTTATTTGTCTGCAAAGCCCATTATGGGGAGCCTGTCGGATAAGGTGACTAAAAGAAAAACAAATAAAACTTATCCTCAATTTCAGTCCTACGGGGAAAATTACACGGTTAAAAATGTATCCCCAGGTATAGAATTGTATGGGGGGATAAAACTAGAAGGTCCCAAAATCTATGTGGCAACTGAAAAAGAAAGAAGTGCTATTTTTAGTTATCACCCTCCTCAGAATCCCAAAAATCTTTTTAGGTGTCGAGGAAAATCATTTAAGATAAGTAAGGGTGAAAAGATTACAGGCCAGCAAGTAGAAACAGCGATCTACTTTAATCAAGATTCAATCTTTCACCCATCGGTCACCATTACTTATTCACTGGAGGATAATGATCTTCGGTTGAGCCGTGCGGATCGGGGTAGTGATCGAAATCCATATTTTAATTCCTTTTATCAGGTAAATATCGACGTAGATAAGATTACCTATAATGTCAAGCAAGAAAAGGTATTGATTGGGGATAAAAAGATTTCGATTGATAAGGTAAAGGATGAAGTTACTTTTGAATCGGTCAACTTTTTTGATGAAGCGACTTTTATTAGATATCAAGGGGTTGGCTCCACAAACCCAATTTCCAAACTACTGAGGCATAGCACGCAAACCGGTGATCGAGATTTTAGTGAAGAGGAGGTGGCGTCCATTATCAATGCCAAAGTAGATACCGAAGGTAATAAACGACTACTTTACCAAATGGCGGCTGATGGATTTATTTTTTATGATACGGACAATGGATGGGTTACTTTACGTGACAAATTATTCCATTATGGTCGAGCCGCATCTGGAAATGCAGATTTCGACCCAATCAACCTAGTATCTAAATCTAAAGATGCGAATGCGGTTTTTGATATTAAAAAAGGAGAAACAGATATTAATGAAGTACAGTCTTTAGTATTAAGTAAAAAGCAACAGGTAGCAGTGAAGCCTTTGGGGAGTCAGTTGAAAATGTTGAAAAACCGTGATTTAGAGTTCAATGGAAGTATGTATGCAGGGATGACGGTTTTTGAAGGAAACAACATGCGATTTAATTATGATAAATTTAATGTACAAACGGACTCTGTTCGCTTTTTGGATTTTTATGTACCTACGGGTAAGTTATTAAAAAACAAAAGAAAGGAAGCGGTCAGCATGGATAGCCGAATTGAGTATTTGACGGGTTATTTGTTAATAGATGCACCTCAAAATAAATCAGGTAAAAAGGATATTCCAATTTTTCCTTCCTTTGCCTCTAAGGCTTCTTCTTTTGTATATTATGATAGAGAAGACATCATTCATGGTCAGTATAAAAGAGATTCTTTTTATTTTGAATTGAAGCCATTTACTTTTAATGGTTTGGATTCCTATAAGAAAGAAGATTTAAAATTTAAGGGCAGCTTGGTTTCCGCTGATATCTTACCTCCTTTCAAAGAAACATTGGTTTTGAGAGAGGATATGTCATTGGGTTTTGCTCATCAAACTCCAACAAGTGGATACACGCTTTATCAGAATAGAGGGAAGTACACAGGAGAATTAGACTTGAGTAATAAAGGTTTTTGGGGAACGGGGTTAGTTAATTATTTGACGGCAAGTATCCAATCAGAAGATATTTTGTTTAAGCCTGTGGAATTGACTTGTACCGCAAAGATATTCGACATGAAGGAAGATCGAAATAGTTCAGTAAAAGTACCAAAAGTGAATGGGGAAACCGTGAAGGTTCGGTGGGAGCCCTATGTAGATAGTATGTATATTACCACTAAAAAGAAGCCATTTGATTTGTTTTTAAAACCCAATTATACTTTGAACGGTACGTTGATATTAACGCCTGAAGGGGCTAAAGGGCAAGGCGTTTTTGATTGGGATGGGGGAGAGTTGCGTAGTAAACTGATGGACTTAGGGCCTTTTTCGGCAAAAGCAGATACAGCAGATTTAAGGATTAAAGCGATTGGAGAGTCAGGTATTGCCTTGAATACTAAAAATCTGAAGGGGATTTTGGATTTTGATAAAATGATGGGGTCTTTTGAAGCAAATAATGATACGGTGGTGACGACGCTTCCGCAAAATAAGTACATGACCACCATGAATAAATTTGATTGGGATATGACCAAAGGCCTGATTAATTTTAAGGCAAAGCCTGGTGAAAGGGCTGCTTTTACTTCCATTCATGAAACCCAAGATTCGTTGACCTTTAATGGTGAAACTGCCCAGTATAATCTAAAAACAGCAGAGTTAAACATTACAGGAGTGCCCTTTATTGTGAGTTGTGATGCAATGATTTATCCGCAAGGGGGTAAGGTTGATATTAAGAAAGGAGCCAAAATAACCACTTTGGAAAATGCTAGAATTGTGGCGGATACAGCGAATAAATATCACGAATTTACGAAAGTGACGGCGGATATTTTGGGAAGGAAAGATTATAAAGCCAAAGGTTATTATTTGTATAACTTGCCTGCGCGCAACCAAGAAATTTTATTTGATAATATCGTGGGACAGCGGTTTGGAAAAGGGCAGCATAGTGTAAAGGCTACATTGACTACCGCTACAACAGAAGTGGAAGAAAGTACTAGCTTTTATATCGATGAACGAACTAAATTTAAAGGAACTATATCCCTTAGAGCCAATGAAAAGAAGTTAGACTTTGATGGTTTTGCTAAATTAGATATTCCAGAATTTAATGGAGATTGGTTTTCTATCGCAAGCAAAGGGGATAAAGAAAATTTAGTGATTACTTTAAATAAACCCAAAAACCCTGAAGGAATGCCTCTCGGAGTCGGTATATTTTTATCGAAAGAAAAAGCCACGATGTATCCGCGTATGATTCAATCCTTGTACTTGCGAAAAGATAGACCTATCATCGA
>CAYRVZ010000247.1:0-4540 GCA_964427815.1 uncultured Saprospiraceae bacterium
TCCAACTATTATCGGAACAATTTCTTTAATAAAAACTTTGATGTTTTTTTTCATATATTATTTCTTGGTGTAGTTTTTTTAATGGCTTAGAACACCTGTATATCCACTATTAAGCCCTCTTGCGGATACATCTCTTAAGTCTGCAAGTAGCTAATAAGCATGCAAGATACAAAAAACGGGTAAAAGAACTAAAGATATTAGGATATTTTTAGCATTTGCATAAAATTTAAGGAGTCTGGCGAGCCAATACTAAGTTGCTGAAATCAAAAAAACTGGCTAAGGCATTGAGTGACAAGTACCTATCCGTTTACAAACGTAAGTAAACGTTTAATAACGGATAAATCAAGTAATTTCCAAGACATTACCGATTTTTTGTTTTAGCTGAGGCATCGAGGATTATATACAAACAATTCGCCTGATAATTCATTAAATGGATGGCTTAGGACATTTTTCCAGCTACCCAAACCAATAACTTTCGGGAAGGGGTCATCCCGGAAGCAACGGCTAAGATTTTATTCTTGAAGCCTGGTACGATGGTCATTTTATTTCGCATCAATCCTTGGTAGCCTACCTCTGCCACTCGTTTGGCATTCATCACACCGCTTTTAAATAATTTAGAATCTTTCATCTTGGCCCGTTCCTCAAATCCTGTTGCCGTAGGCCCAGGACATAGTGCGCTAATAGAAATATTAGTTCCAGATAGTTCCGCATGTAAAGCTTCCGTAAAATGCAATACAAAAGCTTTTGTACCCGCATAAACCGCAAAATTAGGGACGGGTTGAAAAGCCGCAGTAGAAGCAATATTCAATATTTTTCCGCGCTTATTTTTGACCATTTCTTTCACAAAGAGAGCCGTCAATTCCATCAACGTAATGATGTTAAGTTGAATCATCTGGGTGTTAGACATCACCTTTTGATTCACGAAGGAGCCATGGCTTCCAAAACCCGCATTGTTAACCAATACATCAACCTCAATGCCTCGACGCAGCACTTCATCATACAAGTTTTTGCCCGCATTTTCTACTGCCAAATCTGCAACTATTACAAATGTCTGCACCCCATGTTGCTTTTCACAATCCTTCGCAATCAGATTCAAAGCGGTTTCACTTCTGGCGACCAAGACTACATCATGGCCTTCTCTCGCAAAAATATAAGCCAGTTCTTTTCCGATGCCACCAGAGGCCCCCGTAATCAATACCGTTTTCACAATTTTGCGAAAGGGATAGACGCTTGCCCCAAATCAGATTGGGCGACTAACACATAACCACCTGATTTCAAACTACTTACGTCAATATTTTGTTGATGCTCGAACGGCTTATTTGATTGTAATAGTAATTTGCCCGTAAGGTCAAAAATCTGTATGCTTTCTATTTTTAATTCCCCGACGGACAAGCCCAATACATCTTGTACTGGATTTGGCGCAAGCTTCAAATAAGTAGATAGGTCAATTTTCTTCTGACCCACAATCACATTTTCCATAGTACTTTCCGCCACCAACCAATGCTTAGGATCAAACTTCAATTCCGAAATCGGTCCTGCTAATTGTATTTCATATTCTTGACTATCAAAATCATTTTGCAATACTATTTCCTTATCAATACCATCACCTATGGCTTGAAGAGGTACCGCCATTTTAAAATAGTCAGCCGATAGCATCGATTGCGCTTGTTTGATTTTTACTTTGAGCAAATTATTTTCATCTTGCGACCAATCAATAAAATATTTGGGATGTCCTTCACCCGAATACCAAGAATCAAAAAACTCCGTCAAATCTTTTCCACTAGTCGCCTCCAAATGTGCTTTTAAATTTTCCGTAAGGGCAAATCCATACTGCAAAGCTGGATCATTCAGATAATTATTTACACCCTGAAAAAAAGCATCATCCCCTATTGTCCAACGCAACATGTGCAAAACCATCGACCCTTTACTATAACTCAAACGCCAACTAAAAATATTTCCTACTTTAGTCGTATCCTGCACTTTCACTGAACCACCCGGCAGGCTAGTCACGGTATTTATTTTATTAATTAACCAATCATCAAAAGTATTAGTACCTAGCCCATTTTCATAGGTCAATCCTTCCAGGTAGGTCGCAAATCCTTCATTTAACCAGATATCTTCCCAGCTACCACAGGTCACTTGATTCCCAAACCATTGATGCGCCAATTCATGTGACAACAGTCCGTGATTAAAATTAACCGTAAAAGTCATAGTCGTATGCTCCATACCCCCACCCCATCCAAACTGGGCATGACCATATTTCTCCTTCCAAAATGGATACATCCCAAACAAATCATTAAATACATGCATCACATCCACCAAATTTTTTGTGCCGATTTTTGCGGCATTTACACTTTCTGGATATACATAATTCACTTGCGGAATTTTCCCATTCACCGTATTTATCGTATCGGCATACACCTCATATTCAGTGGTGGCGAAAGCGACCAAATAAGCTGGAATTGGATAACGATGTTTCCAATGAAATTTTGTTTTTCCATCGGCACTAGACTCTTCTATCAACAGCCCATTACTGGCTACTTTATTACTTGCTGGCACCGTCACTATCATATCCAAACTGTCAATCTTATCCGTCAAGGTCTGCTTACAAGGCCACCATTCGTACGCCCCATAAGGCTCAGAAAGCGTCCATAGGACAGGGGTTTCGTCCACGCCATGAACGCTTTGAATGAAAGAACCAAACCCTCCGCCAGAAGGTGGCACTCCATGATAAAAAATCTGCACTTCACTCAATGTCCCTTTCGGTAAAACACTTAAAAAGGGTACTTTAATCTTTTCCATTACATGTGTAAAACTAGTCTTTTGACCTTGATATATAATGCTATCAACCGTCAGTTGATTCACTAAATCAACTTCTAATTCACTCACACTCGCTTTTGTTATTTTAAACTTTAAAATGACATTACCGGCAATATACTTTTGAGCCGGATTTATCGCAATATCTAAGATGGCATGCGTCACATCATAACCCCTATCCTTTGTTTCCCCTCGAAACTGTACTTGATTTTTTGCCCACTGCTGTTGATTGAGCGCGTGTTTGCATTGCCCTGTTTCTTGTGCTTGCGCAAAAAACGTTAAAAATAAGCCGATTATCCATAATAGATACTTCATGATATTGTGGTTGATGAACCCTTAAAACGTCAAACATAGTAACTTGTTTTGCTATTTGGCGACAATGGCAAGGAAGAAAGGGGAAACCGAAGGGAGATTTGAACGCGACCGAAGGAAGCATTGAACACGACCGAAGGAAGCATTGAACGCGACCGCAGGGAGCAAAAAAAACCAAGCACAACAACCAAATTACCCTTAATTTGTCATCTATAAGATAAAACCACCGCCTATGTCCTTATTAAGAAAGAGTAAATTAGCGAAAGCAAGAAAATTCAACTACATACCCAAGCACTACGACAAGCGCAAAGAACGCTTGAATGTCCTGTTGGATAAAGGCAACGGGAGTACAGATGCAGAAGCTATGAAAGCCCGTATATCTGCTGGTTCTTTTGGCACCAACCGCAGTCATGACATGCGGAGCGCGAGCAAAGGGATTACGGTAAGAGTTTTATTCATTTTAATTGCATTAATTGTGATTACTTACCTACTTTTGGGTCTTTATATTCCTAGTTTGGAAGCTTTTTTGGACTAGTATCACAACAAATCAAAACACACTATGGCTGACATCATACAGCTATTACCCGATCCCATTGCCAATCAAATAGCAGCGGGAGAGGTTATCCAACGTCCCGCTTCCATCATCAAGGAATTGGTCGAAAATGCTATTGATGCCGGAGCAACCGAGGTAAAGGTCATTGTTAAAGGTGCGGGCAAAACGCTCGTACAAGTCATCGATAATGGCAAAGGAATGTCCGAAACAGATGCCCGTCTTTGCTTTGAAAGGCACGCAACCTCCAAGATAAAAAAGGCGGAGGATCTATTTTCGATTAGCACGATGGGTTTTCGAGGCGAAGCTTTGGCCTCCATTGCCGCGGTGGCGCAAGTCAGTTTAAGGACCCGTCGGTCAGAAGACGAGATTGCGGTCTGTATTCAAATAAAAGATTCCAAGGTTTTTTCGCAAGAACTCTGTCAATCGCCCAAAGGCACTTCCATTGCCGTCAAAAATCTTTTTTACAATGTCCCTGCCCGACGTAATTTTTTAAAATCCAATACTGTAGAGTTCCGGCACATTGTTTCAGAATTTTTGCATGTCGTGACCGCTTACCCTGATCTACACTTCTCGTTGCACCACAATGATCGGGAGGTTTATCATTTACCGAAAGGAAACTTACGTCAAAGGATAGTCGGCATCCTAGGAAAAAAGTATAATGAACGGCTAGTACCTGTCGAAGAAATCACCGAAACCATCAGCATACATGGATACGTCGGCAAGCCCGAAAATGCAAAGAAGAAAAGAAAAGACCAGTTCTTCTTTGTCAATAACCGTTTCATCAAAAGCGCTTATCTCAACCATGCGATTCGGGCAGCTTATGACGACCTAATTGGATCCGACAGGTATCCATTTTAC
>CAYRVZ010000248.1:0-4539 GCA_964427815.1 uncultured Saprospiraceae bacterium
GGGAAGATCCCAAGAGCGTGTCAAAAGAGCAGTAGAAGACCTAGGCGTTTTAGGAATCGTCGCAGATGTGAAAGATTTATCCGCAATTGACCATCTTGTAACCCAAGTAACTGCCGAAATCGGAGCAATAGATATTCTATTCGTAAACGCAGGGATCTTTGCACCCGCTCCAGTGGGTGCTATATCCGAGGAGATGTTTGATCACCAGATGGGCACTAACTTCAAAGGGGCGGTATTTACCATAGAGAAATTTTTACCTATCCTAAAATCAGGAGCTTCTATCATCAACCTATCCTCTATCAATGCTTATACCGGAATGCCCAATACGGCTATTTACGCCGCATCAAAAGCCGCTTTAAATGCTTATACACGCACAGCTGCCATAGAGCTAGCCCCCAGAAAGATTCGCGTAAACGTCATCAATCCCGGTCCTATAAACACCCCTATTTTTGGAAAAACGGGCATGACCGAAGAGCAATTAAATGGCATGGCGCAAGCGCTTCAAAACGTGATACCGCTTAAAAGATTCGGCTCTCCAGAAGAGGTCGCTAATTTGGTTGCTTTTCTAGCCTCAGATGAAGCTTCCTTTATTACCGGTGGCGAATACCATATTGATGGTGGAGCGGGTATTCATTCAATCTTAAACTGAAATTCAGAAACATGAAAAATATGAAATTTTTAATTCTTTTGGTCGGTCTTCTATCCATACTATCCTGTAAAAAAGAAGAACAACCTATCCTCACCAAACAGGAAGTCGTATTGGATACGGCAACCCAATTATTCACCGTAATAAATGTGCTGAAACCAGACTCTTTAAACAAAGATCAAGTTATTTCATTGCTTAAAAATGGGTTAAATAATACGATGAGAAAGCAAAAAGGATTTGTCTCCTCTCAACTACATGCAAGTCTAGACAATCATTATATTATTAACTACACACAATGGGAAAGCGGCGAAGATTTACAGGCTGCAGGCGCATTGGTGGGTTCAGGGGGCGCACCTAATATGGCGGCCGCTTTTTCTAAAGGAAATCCTGACTATCACCCATACAAACTAATCGGCCAATATACTTCTGAAGCGAAACCTGTTATTATTGATGAAGAAGGCTCACTGCTGACTATTGTTAATATTTTAATTCCAAAAGATGGGGTGTCAAAAACAACATTGGGGAATATGCTTAAAGAAGCATTAGCGGATGAGCTAGTCTCGCAGTCAGGATTTATATCGTCCACTATCCATGAAAGTATAGATAATAATTTTATTATAAATTATTCTCAATGGGTAGATGGTGCAGCCTTGAACAAGATGGTCACGCGCTTACAATCTGGAAATGCGCCTAAATTAGGAGCTGCTTTTGGTGCATCTACTCCTGATTTTCATCCATTTAGTATTGTGGGGAGTTACTATCCATAAGTCAATTAGCATAATTATCGCATTTTACGTATCTTTGAAGGGCGGTAAACTTGGTTTACTGCCCTTAATTATCTCACTTACATGCCAAAAGTAAAACAATTTGATGAACAAGCTGCCCTTGAAAAAGCTATGCAGCTTTTTTGGAAACAAGGGTTTCATGCCACTTCTATGCAAGATTTAGTTAATCACCTAGGTATCAGCAGATCTAGTATTTATGATACTTACGGGGATAAACGAACGCTTTTTGATGCAGCTTTTTTGTATTATAGAAGCAGCAGCATAGCAGGATTGGAACACTTTTTAGACAACCAAACTTCTATAAAAGAAGGGTTTAGACATCTATTCTTAACGGCAATAAAAGAAGCTGAAGTCGAAAAAAATGGGTGTTTTGTGGTCAATACGGCCACAGAATTAGTCCCAGGGGATGACGAAATTGAAAAGGTCTTACAGTCAAATATTACTACTCTCACTAATATTTTCCAAGCATTTTTGCAAAGAGGTGTGGACACTGGTGAGGTTTCAAAGAAAAAAGACCTAGCAGCTATTTCCAATATGTTTATTACCTACTACAACGGAATTAGGGTCATTGCCAAAATGGAAAAGAATCCAAACGTTATGAAAAACACCCTTAATGTGCTGCTTAGTGTGTTGGATTAAAGCCAAAAAAAAAGACCATCGATAACATCAATGGGGTCTTTTAGTATTAAAAATACGTACTTAGAATTGACTAGTCCCATCACCTTGGTAAATGTAATTAAAAGTAAGGTAACCACTTTCATCTTGTAATGGGTTCGGCACCATCGGAGCATCTTTATAGTAGCTGATTAATTCTACTTTCGCATACTTACCGTCATTAGTTTTGACGACGATCACTCGTCCCGCTACTGGGCTCAAAAGGTGAGTGGCTGGATTATATGACCAACATACATCTTTTGAGATGGCCTTTTGAACATCGGTATCTACTTTCAATTCGGCTTTCAACTGTTAAAATGTCAAAATCTGACGGAGATCATCCAAATAATTGAAAAAAAAACAGATCCCACTTTTATTCAAATGCACTTCTCTTTGGCAAGCCTCAACAACTTGGTATTTAGAGGTGGACATTATAAAATGCCTGTTGCGGAAGGACATTCAACTTTACTATATAACCCCAACCAACCGTTAGATATTTATTTGGAATTAGCCCCAAAAGCAAAGTTTATCAGTCTATTAATTTCCATAGATCGTTTTCATAGTTTTTTCTCGGAAGAAGCAAGTTTAATCCATTTTTTAGACGCTGAGCATAAAGACCAAAAGTATTATTTCAGATTGATGCTAGACGACGATTTTGTAAGAATTAGCCTATTTTTGGTAAGTCCTTCCTTTTTATTATTAACTTTACAGCAGGAGCATTGCTCATAAGCATTGGATTTGCAAATAAACGATAAAAGTAAAACATGAAAAAAATAGCATTGCATTGGAAAATACTATTGGGGATGGCATTGGGTATTGTGGTGGGATTATTGGCCACCTATATAGATGGCGGAAAGGGAATGATTCAAGATTGGATCAAGCCTTTCGGTAAAATATTCATCAATGTCTTAAAAATGATCGCCATTCCTTTAATATTGGCGGCCTTGATAAAAGGGGTCAGTGACTTAAAGGATATATCTAAGTTATCCAGAATGGGCGGCAGAACAATTGTGATATATGTAATGACGACTATTATAGCCGTTACGATTGGGTTGATACTAGTCAATATTGTAAAACCAGGGGAGTCCATCACAGAAACGACTAGAACCGAAATGGTTGAAAATTATGGCGGTAAAACAAAAAAATATAAAGAAGAAGCCAAGAATCAAGATAATAAAGGGCCTCTACAAGCCTTGGAAGATTTGGTTCCTAGTAATATTTTTTCAGCGGCGACTAGTAATCGAAACATGTTGCAGGTCATTTTCTTTGCCGTCTTTTTTGGGATAAGCCTGATACTCATTCCAGAAGAAAAAGGGGAAACTGTTAAAAAATTCTTTGATGGCTTGAATGAAGTGATTCTCAAGATGGTGGACTTGATCATGCTGGGTGCACCATACGGCGTATTTGCTTTACTGGCTGCATTAGTAGTTGAATCTCCTAGTGCCGATCTGTTTAGGGCTCTAGCCTGGTATGCACTGACAGTCGTAATCGGTCTATCCCTAATGATTGTTTTGTACAATATCATCGTTTATGTGTATGCAAAAAAGACCCCTAGATTCTTTATGAATGGTATTTCTCCTGCCCAATTATTGGCTTTTTCTACTAGTAGTAGTGCGGCTACCCTACCCGTTACCATGGAAAGGGTGACGGAGCATTTGGGGGTAGATGAAGAAGTTTCTAGTTTTGTATTGCCTATCGGCGCGACCATTAATATGGACGGAACAAGCTTGTATCAAGCTGTAGCCGCGGTATTTATTGCACAAGCATTCGGCATGGATCTAGCATTGGATGTACAGTTGGGTATCATTGCTACGGCAACACTAGCCTCCATTGGTTCGGCGGCAGTACCGGGTGCAGGGATGGTGATGTTGGTTGGTGTATTGGGTTATGCGGGTATTCCTGAAGCTGGATTAGCCTTAATTTTTGCCATCGATAGACCATTAGATATGTGTAGAACGGTAATCAACGTAACAGGAGATGCGGCTGTGTCTATGATGGTCGCAAAGTCTGTAGGAAAACTAGGGGAGCCACAAGTCAAAAACTGGGATGATAATTATAATAAGTAAGTCAAGTTTCGGTAATCAGCCTGTAATAAAGAAGTTCGGGGCTGCGTGAAGTAGTGACCCATTAAGAAGAACTGACTAGGGCTTGCTTAAAAACCAAATAATCGAACTCAATTTGCTGATTACCAGCAAGTTGGGTGTTTTTCTCTTTCTAAAAAACATTATGAAATGCAAAGTTTTTTGTATCTTGTGGTAAAATAGCTTGTATTTTGAGTTCATATATTACTATTGACTTTCCATAAAACATTTACTAGACACATGCAGCAGCATATAATAATTATTAGGTTTGGTTGCTCAAAATTTAAGCATTTTTTCATTTTGTCTTGATACAAATCGACGAAGGAGATTCATGAACACAATCAAGATATAAAATCGACGTGAATAAAACGAA
>CAYRVZ010000249.1:0-4521 GCA_964427815.1 uncultured Saprospiraceae bacterium
GCTAGTAGAGTAAGTCAATGCAACTGCAAGATTATAAGTCAAATACTTTGGGCCATCAAAACCAATAGACTCTTGACGAGCCGCCGTAGCTTGCGCAAAAAAGCCCCATTTCCGGGAAACTAAATCACTCGAAATTATTTGATAATCCTCTTTTTCTAGTGGAATGGGTACATATTCTACCCCCACTACCCAAGCGGGAATATTGATTCCATAGTTTGGCAATTGAGCGGCTCCATTAGAAAAATGGGAAAGGCTCAACCCCGTATTTAAGATCCAATTTTTTTTCCATTTTTTCTCTGCAAAGAGTCCTAGAGCCGTATAATTATTAATATTAGATCCGACCGCATTATTTAACGGATTGGAAAAAGCATCGTAGTGTTTAGTTAACCAAGCCACACCCATCCCAAACTCTGCCTTGAGCTGCCAACTCTCCTTGCGGATAAAAGGAATCATTAGATTGGGCTGAATACCAATTGCACTACCAAGCTGATGATGATTATTCATCCAGAAATAACCCATCTGAATACCGATTTTAGGATACCTCTGTAAGACTTGCCAGGGCTTCCGACCAAAGGTTTGATATTGGAGATTCATCGTAAATCCCTCCGTGATGCCCGCATTATCAATGGTCAAATCTCGGGTATGCTTGGTCACATATCCAGTATGCAATCTAGAAGAAATAGACCAGCCTTTACCCAACTGGGCAAATGCAACCACGGGAAACAACCCCAACATAATAATAATCCAAATACTGCCCTTCATCAATAATCTACTTTTTTGCGCAAGCTAATCGAACAAATCAGTCCCAAAGTTAGGAAAAGCACGATAAAGAGCTGTTAATTACTATTAAAAACCGTTAATTCTTGGTTAATTCCCAAAAGTTTGCTTTCCTTGCACTACTTTTTTGACTATATTTGAGATAGGCAATTAAGCCGGTGGTTGTATCTGCCTTTTATTAACATTCAATTGTGAAATTTAAAGCACAAATCACCGTTTTAAGAATGATTTTTACGAACGAAAACAGAAAAAATGATTAAGAATTTCCTATTACTCGCGATGTTTTCCCTAGTCGGGATGACCGCTGTCCAAGCGCAAAAAGTAGCTTTAGTGGATGTCAATAAGATTTTGGAATCTCTACCAGAATATGCAGACGCACAAACCCAACTAGATCAACTAGCAGCCAATTGGCGCCAGCAAATCGACCAAGAACACGATAAAATAAAGGGGATGTACAGTAAATATCAGGCAGAGCAAGTCCTCATGTCAGACGAAATGCGCACTAAAACTGAAGATGACATCATGGCAGCAGAGAAATCCGCCAGACAGATGCAAAAAGACAAATTTGGTCCCGAAGGTGCTTTGTTTACGAAGCGTGCAGAGCTCATTCAACCGATTCAAGACAAGGTGTATAATGCCATTAAGAAATACGCTGATCAAAAAGGATTTGATATTATCCTTGACATGGCTGGTTCTGCGGGTGTAATCTATGCAGGAGATCGATACAATAAAACAGATGACATTATCAATAAGTTAAAAAAGTAACCACTATTGTGGTATCTTTGCCAACTGAAATTACTTTAAACTTAAACACAATCACATGAGAAATTTTTTCTTAGCTGCTTTCTTTTCTATCTTTAGCCTTTCGGCAATCCATGCCCAAAACTTTGGATACATGAACTCAGCCTTATTCGTTTCTGAATTACCCGAAATAAAATCCGCTAATTCTACTTTAGAAGCTTTACAAAAGTCAAAGACTACGGTCATTCAGAATATGATCAAGCAGCTGCAGGATAAAGCAATTGCATTGGAGCAAAAAAAGCAACAGGGTACAATATCCCCAAAAGCTTTTGAAACTCAGATGCAAAACTTACAAGGGGAAGAAACCAAAATTCAAAAACTGCAAGAATCTAGTGCTAAAGAACTAGAAGGTAAAAGAGCAGAGCTGGTTGACCCCGTCATCACTAAAGTAAATGAGGCCATCCAAGCCATAGCCAAAGAAAAATCTTTAAGTTATGTATTTGACACCAGTACAGGCATCTTACTTTTTGCAGATGAAGCTTTAGATATTACGGAAGCTGTAAAAGCTAAGTTAGCTAAATAAAAGGTTGTAATCCTTTTTTACAAAGGGCTATCTCGAAAGAGATAGCCCTTTTATTTTACTTTTTATTCTAGCCTATCAAATCCAAACTCCAAGCTTCGGGCTTTGCATTAAACATCGGCTTTGTCTTTGCCCAAATCCCCCGAAACAATTCCGAATGGCGATAGTTTTCTAGTGCCTCAGGACGATCCCAAATACTGAAAGTAAAAAAAATATTAGGCGTTGATTTATCTTGCAAGAGTTCTACATGCTGGCAACCTTCAAAAGCCTTAATATGGTTTTTATTTGCTTTAAAATTCGCTATAAAAGCGGAAATTTCACCTTCCTTGAAAGACATTTTGACTATTCGTTTAATCATAATATTAAAAATTTGAATCATCAATTTTCTCTAAATAGTTTTCTACATGTTCTGCAATCCCTTGAATGACGCTTTCCTCAAAAGGAGATTCTAAGCCTGCTAATTCAACCAAACTTAAGAAGGATTGGCTTCCTCCAGCATTACATAATTGCACATAATCACCCCAAGCTTGTTGGTGGTTTTTGACATCTCTTTTCCAAAATTGAAAAGCACAAATTTGTGCAAGTGCATAATCTATATAGTAAAAGGGCGATCTAAAAATATGGCTCTGACGCTGCCAAAACCCACCTGCTTCCAAGAAGTCATTGCCCGCTTGATCAAAGTGAGGCAGGTATTTATTTTGTAATTTTTTCCATTCTAAGTTACGTTCCGTTGGAGTCAAGTCAGGATTATTATAAACGATGTGCTGAAATTCATCCACTGCCACTCCATAAGGAATAAAAGTAATCGCCGAAATCAAGTGGGAAAATTTAAACTTGTCACTGTCTTCTCCAAAGAATAAATCCATCCAAGGAAAAGTAAAAAATTCCATACTCATAGAATGTATTTCAGCTGCCTCGTATGTCGGCCATTGATACTCTGGAAGGGGTGTCTGACGACTACTGAATACTTGAAAGGCATGCCCTGCTTCATGTGTCATCACGACAATATCCCCACTGGTCCCATTAAAATTGGAGAAAATAAAGGGCGAACCATAGTTCGGAATAAAGGTACAATACCCACCTGTGTTCTTACCATCTTTTGCTTCGACATCTAAGAGATTGTTGTTCGTCATATATTCAAAAAAGGTATGAGTTTCTGGCGAAAGCTCGGCATACATCTTTGAAGTAGCCTTGATTATTTCTTTGGGTGTGCCTATTGGCTTTGGATTTCCGGAAGGAAATTGAAAGCTTAGATCATAATACTTTAATGCTGATTGTTTGAGTCGTGCTTTTTGTTTTTCATATAATTTGGAGGCTATTGGAACGATGTATTTTTGAACTGCCTCTCTAAAATTAGTGACCATATCTTGATTATAATCCGAACGATTCATCCGCAAATAACCTAATTCTGTATAATTTTCCAGTCCTAGTTTGTGCGCCATTCTTGTCCGAATAGCTACGAGATCGTCATATATTTTTTCGTTCTCTTTTTGATGCTTCGCATAAAAGCCCCATTTCGCATCTGCTGCTTTTTTCCGTAAGGCCCTATCAGCACTTTGTTCTAATGCGGTAATACTGGAGAGATTATAGGACTCATTTCCTACCGTCAACTGTGCTGAGGCCTTAATCTTCATGTACTCCGTCGTCAGCTGATTCTCCACAGCCAGATCCGTCATGATATCATCAGAGAAAGTTTTCAAAGACATTTCAGCAAGAAGAAATAATTGATTACCCAGTTTTTTCTCTAATTTTCCCCGAAAGGGACTCGCCAATAGTAATTGATAAAACTGGCTATTTTCTTGCTCATAAATGGGTGAATTCTGATTAAAGAAACCCTGTTCACTTTCGTAAAAAACGTCTTTCGTATTGATACTATGCCTAATGTAACAGAGATTATACATCGTCAAAAAACTATTTCGCAACCGATTAATTCGATGTAAGAAATGCAACTGATCTTTTTCAGTATCTGCTTGCGCAAAAGCCTTCTTAAGCCTTGTAAAGTCCTCTACAAACAATTCTAAATTAGGTCTAGAATAAGAATAGTCCTTAAAGTTCATGGTTTTATTTTTGTTCAAGGCAAAGATAGTATTTTCTGATAGGTTTTTTGGAAAAGAAATTATTTCACAAAAAATTGTGTATTTATTTGGAATGCTCGTTCCAATACTGCATATTTGTATTTGGAACGAACGTTCCGTTTTTGTTCAATCTAAAAAATTTAAAAAATGATTAATCTAAAAGGAAAAGTAGCCGTCGTTACAGGCGGCAACAGCGGCATTGGATTTGCTTCCGCTCAAAAACTAAAAGACTGTGGTGCCCGAGTAGTGATTACGGGAAGATCCCAAGAGCGTGTCAAAAGAGCAGTAGAAGAACTAGGCGTTTTAGGAATCGTCGCAGATGTGAAAGATTTATCCGCAATTGACCAT
>CAYRVZ010000250.1:0-4501 GCA_964427815.1 uncultured Saprospiraceae bacterium
GACAAAGTTAAATAAAATTTGGATACTTTGTATAGTCGGGCAATCCATATTTTTTTCCCTGGCAAACCATGTTTTGCTATAGCTTCTTCTATCATTTTTTGACACCACTCGGCACTCATCGTATTAGATAACGACCAATGCAAAACATAACGAGTATGAACGTCTATTTTTTGGGGACACTACACCTAAATACGAGCAGAACCCATTTTTTCTGAAAGGTACAAATTTTTTCTTTTATAATTAGAAAGACATGAGTATCATAGTGCCTGTTGCCTGAAAGCTAAAACTTATGATATACGTACCCATTTTTTCAAATCCAAAGCCCAAAAAACCCTAACTTTACCTAACCAAATCAACAAAAATAATCCATGAGCACCCAAGACCCAGGTAGTGTTACTACCCACATCCAACATCACATAGCCTACATTACTTTCAGCCATCCCGCACACAACGCTATGCCTGGCACTCAGCTAGCCCGTTTAGCGCAAGCAATCGAGGAAGCTAGCAACAATGCTGAAGCGAAAATCATTGTGCTAAAAAGTGGCGGCAACCGTACTTTTTGTGCGGGTGCTAGCTTCGATGAACTAGCGTCCATTAATGATTTTGAGACGGGTAAAGCCTTTTTCATGGGCTTTGCAAATGTCATAAATGCCATGCGCAAGTCGTCTAAGTTTATCATTGGTCGAGTCCAAGGGAAAGCGGTAGGCGGTGGAGTCGGCTTAGCATCCGCTACTGATTTTTGTGTAGCCACACAATACGCATCTGTCAAATTGAGTGAACTGGCAATCGGGATTGGACCTTTTGTGGTGGGACCTGCAGTTGAACGCAAAATTGGCAATGCCAATTTTAGTGCGATGTCCATTGATGCTGCAGATTGGAGAAGTGCCCAATGGGCGAAAGAAAAAGGGCTTTTTGCTGAAGTCTTTGATGATGCCGAAATAATGGATACCTACATCGATCAGCTTGCGCAAAAATTAGTAACCTACAGTCCTGAAGCCATGATGGAATTAAAAAAAGTTTTTTGGGTGGGTACGGATCATTGGGATGAACTTTTGTCCGAAAGGGCAGCCATCAGTGGGCGATTAGTCTTATCCGATTTCACCAAAAACTTCATTGCCAAATTCAAAGCGAAATAATTTATGCCGACACTTAAAAAAAATAAAACAAAAAAGACTCAACTCAAAAAAGCTTATGAGTTGATGTTTACGTCCAAGTGCTTGACGGAATTATACGAGGAGCAAAAAAAAATAACGGGTCAATATGTGCATGCTACCTCACGTGGACATGAGGCGATTCAATTGGCGGTGGGCATGCAGCTTTTGGCACAAGACTATGTGTATCCCTATTATCGAGACGAGTCGATGTTGCTGGGGATGAATATTACTCCTTATGAGTTGATGCTACAATTACTTGCCAAAAAAGAAGACCCATTTTCTGCGGGCCGAATCTATTATGTTCACCCAAGTCTAAGAGATGATCATCGTCCAAAAATTCCTTTTCAGTCTTCCGCTACAGGCATGCAAGGCATACCTGCAACGGGTGCTGCATTGGGGCTACAATACAAGGAGCAAGTGGGGCTTGCGCAAAAAGAAGGGGAGAAACCTGTCGTAGTTTGTTCTTTTGGAGATGCTAGTATTACGGAGGGAGAGGTGTCCGAAGCTTTTCAAATGGCAGCCCTTCGCCAGTTACCTATTTTATATTTAGTGCAAGATAATGGCTGGAATATTTCTGCACATATCGAGGAATTCCGAGCACAAAATGCAGCCGAATACATGAAAGGTTTTAAAGGAATTAAAACCTATAGCATAGATGGAACTGATTTTGACTTGTGTTATAAAACTGTTCAAGAAGCCTTAAATTATATCCGTACAGAACGCCGCCCTGTCTTAATACATGCCAAAGTCCCATTGCTTAATCACCATACTTCAGGCGTGCGCAAAGAATGGTATCGGGACGATCTAGAAACACAATGGAAAAGAGATCCACTCCCTAAGTTACGTAAACATTTGCTCAAGAATGGTTTTACCGAAAAACAACTCCTTCAAACTGAAACCCAAGTATTAAAAATAGTTAAATCCGATTTTGCGAAAGCCGTCCAAGCACCCGATCCTACTCAGGAAGATTTATATAATTTTCAAATGGCACCGACGCCTGTCACCGAAGAAAGAGGAATACGAAATCCGAAAGATGGCGAAATACGTGTCATGGTTGACCACGGCTTGATGGCGGTAAAAGAAATCATGGAATCCAATTTGGATAGTTTGCTCTATGGGCAAGATGTGGGCATTCGGTTAGGAGGTGTATTTCGAGAGGCCTCTACCCTTGCGGAAAGGTTTGGTTCGGAGCGTGTATTTAATACACCCATTCAAGAAGCCTTTATTATTGGAAGCACAGCAGGCATGGCAGCCGTGGGCTTGAAACCAATAGTCGAAGTGCAGTTTGCGGATTACATTTGGCCAGGGCTGAATCAGCTCTTTACGGAAGTCAGCCGTTCCTATTATTTATCTAATGGAAAGTGGCCTATTTCGTGCGTCATTCGCGTACCTATTGGTGCATACGGAGCGGGTGGTCCTTATCACTCTTCAAGCGTAGAATCTGTCTTGACGAATATTGGCGGCATCAAAATAGCCTACCCCAGTAACGGTGCTGACTTAAAAGGATTAATGAAATCTGCCTGGCTAGATCCTAATCCAGTGGTCATGCTGGAACACAAAGGGCTGTACTGGTCTAAAGTACCAGGCACCGACCTAGCGACCAACGTCGAGCCAGATAGCGACTATGTAATACCTTTCGGAAAAGGTCGAATGGTTCATCCAATTAACAATACTAAACTCAAAGAAAATTCACTTTTAGTCGTCACCTATGGCATGGGTGTCCATTGGGCAATCGAAGCGGCAAAAGAATTTACCGACCAGGTTTCGGTATTAGATTTACGAAGCTTAGCTCCATTAGATACGGAGCTTATTTTTGCGCAAGCCAAAAAACACGGTAAGGTTTTAGTGGTTACTGAGGAGCCTGTCAACAATACATTTGCGCAGAGCATAGCGGCACGAATCCAAGAAAATTGTTTTGAATACTTAGATGCACCGGTCATTACATTTGGATCCAAAAACATGCCTGCCATTCCACTAAATAGTACATTGGAAAAAGAAATGATTGGTAGTTCTGCAAAGGTGGGTGCCGCTATTAAAAAACTTCTAACATACTAAGAACTACCTATTTATGCCGAAAGATCCTAATTTTAAATCTGTATTACTCATCGGTAGTGGTCCTATTATTATTGGACAAGCCTGTGAATTTGATTATTCGGGTTCACAAGGGTCAACCTCCTTGCGAGAAGAGGGCATTGAAGTAACCATACTTAATTCGAACCCTGCGACCATCATGACCGACCCCATGATGGCGGATAATATCTATTTATTACCACTTGAGATTAATTCAATTCTAACAATTCTTTCGGAACACAAAATAGATGCGGTACTTCCCACTCTAGGGGGACAAACAGCTCTAAATCTGACTAAAATATGTGAAGAACAAGGTCTTTGGAAAAAGCATAATATTCAAATTATTGGAGTCGATTTAGCCACCATCAACAATACCGAAGACAGGGCACTTTTCTATCAAAAGATGTTACAAAATAATATTCAGATTCCTTTATCCAAAGAAATCTATACATTAGCCGAAGGTCTATTATTTGTAAAAAAGATTGGCTTGCCCGTAATTATGCGTTCATCTTTTTCATTAGGTGGACACGGAGCAAGAGAACTATATACTACTGACGAGGTTGAAGTGGCACTCAATCAACATTTTTCTCTACCCACAAACACAAGCCTTACATTAGATCAAAGTATTTCTGGGTGGAAAGAATTTGAGTTGGAATTACTTCGAGATTCTAAAAACCAAACCGTCATTATCGGTTCCATTGAAAATTTTAATCCAATGGGTGTTCATACAGGAGATTCAATAACAGTCATGCCCCCCATGACACTTCCCGATACTGTTTATCAGGAAATGCGCGCGTTGGCCTTTCGTGTAATGGATGTTATTGGTGCTTTTTCAGGTGCTTGTAATGTTCAATTTGCGGTAAGTCCTCAAGAAGAAATAGTTGTGATTGAAGTAAACCCTAGACTATCGCGCTCTTCAGCATTGGCAAGCAAGGCGACTGGCTATCCAATGGCCGCCATTGCCAGTAAATTAGCTCTTGGGTATTCTCTAGATGAATTAAGAAATCCAATTATTAATACCTCTGCCTTTTTTGAACCCAGCATAGACTATGTTGTGGTAAAGATTCCTCGTTGGAATTTTGAAAAATTCAAATCAATTAATGGAAAGGAAGATCATACACTTGGGATTGAGATGAAATCTATCGGTGAGACAATGGCTATCGGTAGAAGTTTTAATGAGGCCCTATTAAAAGCATTAGACTCTTTAGAATTAAATAAAAAAGATTACCAATCCGAGATTTATCACTACAACCTACAAGAGTTCATAGCATCATTAA
>CAYRVZ010000251.1:0-4483 GCA_964427815.1 uncultured Saprospiraceae bacterium
TGAGACATTCGCTTAGGACATTCGCTCTATGATAATATCAAAGTTGGGGGTTTTCCTATGCTCGTTGGAACTAAGTATTCAAGTTTACAAATGAATCAAAGATACTCGCTATTGCTTCCATCGATTCGGGCTCCAATGGGATAACGGGCTTTTCTTTGAAAACAATACTAAATAAAAACAACAGCAATAAATCCAAAAAAACGTTATTGGAAAAAGATCTAATAAGTAGAAAAAACAAGATAGGATCAATCAGTGACATAAGTTTTGTTTTTGTTATTAAAAAAACTATTTACTAGTTTTCATTCTAGGCGCTAAGTAAGAAAAACAATCCATTCCAACTACAAGAATGAATCGCCTACCCTAAAAAAGGCTCTACATCATGAAATTTCTTCTTCCAAGCATCCGCTACCCCTTTATAAACTACTTTTCCTTCGATGATATTCAATCCTTTCTTTAAGGCATCATTTTTTCGGCAAGCTTCTTTCCACCCTAAATTCGCCAATTGGATAGCATACGGTAAAGTTGCATTGGTTAGTGCCAAAGTGGAAGTATAAGGGACTGCTCCAGGCATGTTCGCAACCGTGTAATGTACTACATCATCAATGATATACGTCGGTTTTGAATGTGTCGTTGGCTTTGTCGTTTCAAAGCAACCACCTTGATCAACCGCTACATCTACCATTACGGTACCTGGGCGCATTGTTTTAAGCATTTTCTTGGTGATTAGCTTCGGGGCTTTTGCTCCAGGGATGAGGACAGCACCAATAATTAAATCATGGGTTTTTACCATTTCACGAATATTGAATTCGCTTGAGAACATCGTCATCACGTTCTGGGGCATCACATCATCCAAGTAGCGCATTCTGTCTAAATTAATGTCCATAATGGTAACTTGACAGCCAAGACCAGCAGCCATTTTTGCTGCTTGCGTTCCAACTATTCCGCCACCTAAAACTAAAACTTTAGCTGGTGGAACACCAGGCACACCTCCCAACAAAATACCACGCCCTTTCTGCGGTTTTTCTAGATATTTAGCCCCTTCTTGTGTAGCCATACGACCCGCAACTTCAGACATTGGAATTAATAAAGGTAGCGCACGATTGGGCAATTCTACCGTTTCATATGCTAGACAAGTTGCTTTCGATTTTATCATTGCGTCGGTCAATGCTTTTCCTGAAGCGAAATGGAAATAAGTAAATAACAATTGACCTTCTTTGGCAAGTTTGTACTCCGACTTGATAGGCTCTTTTACTTTCATTATCATTTCAGCCTTTTTATAGACTGCTTCAATGGTTGGTAAAATTTTTGCGCCAGCTTGTTTATAATCCTTATCCGAAAAACCACTCCCTTCTCCGGCTGATTTTTGAATAAAAACCTTGTGTCCGTGCTTAATAAGTTCAAAGGCACCAGCTGGCGTAAGCGCCACTCTATTTTCGTTGGTTTTGATTTCTTTGGGTACACCAATGATCATGATGTTCAAATTTTAGTTAGGGATTTCCCTAAGGGTGATAAAAAAAAGGAATGAGCAAGCAGGTTACATCCACTTTAAAACTGAGTTCAAAGATATGTATATTGTTATTAAACTTGCCCATTTATTTCAAAGGAAATTGTTTTATCCCTCAAAAGAGTACAACATATTATTTCTTTGCCATATATCAAGTAACAAATATTGATTTTTAATCTAAAAAAGGCGTTATTGCGAGTTCGTTTGGTTTCTATAAAAAATGGATATGTCGCAAGAAGAAAAAAAGAAAAAAGTTAAACCTACCTTGAACTATAAGTTTAAGGAGATAAAGACCTATTCTTCCATAGAATGGCTTGCGAATAACACCAAGAAGTACAGACAGGTGTTTGAGCGCAATACGGTAGCCTACATCTATGCAGAATTAGCCTTTATCAATTTACAATTTGGCCGCAAGGACTGGACTGCTAGTGTCGAATTAAAGTGTTATAATGCACGAAAGACCAAAGGTATCAATAAGGAGATATGCGCCTTAAAGATTGAAAAAAAAGTCAGCCAATTTGATAATATCGCCTATGTCCGAGAAGGTTGGGGCAACAAAAAAAAGGCTAATTTTTGGAAAAGGGGCGCTTATTATTGGGAGGTATGGATAGATGATATTAAAGTGGGGACCAAAGAATTTTTTGTAGAAGAACCCACAGATACGATACCCATAGACGGTTATATCGATAATCCTTTTATGATGACCAAATCCGTCAAACTATTCGAAGGCTCTTTTGATGACCTCCAAACCCAGAATAGAACTTATCTAAAAAGTTTCCGCAAGGATTCTACCCGATATGTATTCGTAGATATGGTCTTTGCCAATAATGTGTATGAGCGGGGCTGGACTTGTGAAGTGACTATAAAATTTCACAACCTCAGCCGAGAACTCAAAGGACAGACGACTCGATTAATCCGAATAAAACGTGGAGAGGAAGAAATCAAGCTGACGGCAGGATGGGGGTCAAATGTAGTCGGCTCTTGGAGCCAAGGCATCTATACTGCTGAGATTGTGTTTATGGATTACTTGATGGCTATTGTACCGTTTGAAATCGGAGAAAAAGATGAGGCTGGATTTGCTCCTGTTTTGCTACCTGATTCCTATGACAATATCACTTATTTGCCGATTGAGGAAGACAGCAACATCACTTATGAGGATGTCATGGTTGAGTTAGATAATCTCATCGGCCTTACGGAAATAAAAACCCAAGTCAACAATCATGCACAATACATAAAATATCTTCGTTTGAGGAAGGAAAAAGGCTTCCGCGAAAATGTAAATCCAATGGTTCATTCGGTGTTTATTGGTAATCCTGGCACAGGCAAAACCACCGTCGCGAAGATGATGGGGAAACTATACAAAAAAATGGGTCTTTTGACGAAAGGTCACGTACATGAAGTAGATAGAGTTGACTTAGTCGGAGAATACATCGGACAAACCGCCCCAAAGGTAAAAGAAGCAATAGATAAAGCTCGTGGCGGCGTACTTTTCATCGATGAAGCGTATGCATTGGCACGTTCAGCTGATGACTCTAAGGACTTTGGGCGAGAAGTTATCGAGATGTTATTAAAGGAGATGTCAAATGGCCCGGGCAATCTAGTTGTAATCGTAGCGGGTTACCCCAAAGAAATGAAATACTTTATGGATTCCAACCCTGGGCTAAAGTCTAGGTTTAAGTTATTTTTTGAGTTTAGGGATTACTTGCCAGAAGAACTGATGAATATTGCTTCCTATACTTGTGAACAAAAGCAAGTGAAATTTTCGCCTGCTGCTTTGAAAGTTTTGGATCATCATATTGTGGATGCTTACAGAAATAGAGACCGTACTTTTGGCAATGCTCGTTATGTCAATGACATCATCGAAAAAGCAAAAATCAATCTTGGACTTAGAGTGATGGCGCACGAGAATCCAAAAGACCTCGACAAAAAGGTTCTTTCTACCATCAGTTTAAAGGACATTCAAAAAGTACAAATCAAACGTAAGCGTAAAGTACCAATTCTACCGATTGACGAACCCTTGCTCAAAACAGCTATAGCCGAACTAGAGGAATTGATGGGCATGCAAAATGTCAAAAAAGAGATTTATGAGACCATCAAATTGGTTCGTTACTATAAAGAAACCAATAAGGATGTATTGAATAAATTCTTCTTACACACGGTCTTTGTCGGAAATCCTGGTACTGGGAAAACGACTGTAGCCCGAATCCTCACCAAGATCTATAAGGCACTAGGTCTTCTGGAACGGGGTCATATCGTCGAAACTGATCGCCAAGGCTTGGTCGCTGGTTTTGTCGGACAAACGGCTATTAAAACGAGTGAACTGATTGAAAAGGCGTTCGGTGGTGTTCTTTTTATAGACGAGGCGTATGCCCTTACGGCAAATGTGGGCAAGGCTTCTGGAGATTTTGGTGATGAAGCTATCCAGACTATTTTGAAAAGGATGGAGGATCACCGTGGAGAATTTTATGTTTTTGCCACTGGTTACCCAGACAATATGGAAAAATTCTTAAAAGCAAACCCTGGACTTGCTTCCAGATTTGATAAGATTTTGCGCTTTGATGATTATGAGCCAGCCATGTTGATGAAGATTGCCATGGACATGTTTGCCAAAGAAAAAGTCAAAGTGGAAAAGAAAGCAAAAACTTATCTAGAAGACTATTTTAATCACCTACATAGTCGTCGAGACAAGTTTTTTGGCAATGCCCGTACTGTCAGAGCCATTGTCTTAGAAGCGGTTAAAAATCAAAACATAAGATTAGCAAATCTTGCTCCTAGCAAACGGAAATCTGCTGCCATCAATAAATTACTACTCGAGGATGTAAAAGATTTCACCTTAAATACCAACAATCCCATATTTAAACGGAGCTCAATGGGATTTAGGAAGTAATGTCCTTCTGCGTTTAACTTGTCCTTCGGACGTTCAATTGCCTGCGGCGTTCATATGTCCTTCGGACGTTCAATTGCCTGCGGCGTTCATTT
>CAYRVZ010000252.1:0-4461 GCA_964427815.1 uncultured Saprospiraceae bacterium
GCTGTCTGCATTAAAAAATATATTTTATACCTGTCAAAATATTAAAGGTGGTGATATTTTGCTTTACAGGATGAGTGTCCAAGGTAAAACTCTCTGGATAAAACCGAACTTGGGGTTCTATGAACACGCCCCATTGCTTTCCCAATAAATATTGCAACTCAACAGAACCAAAGAAACTGACTCCGATATTTTTTTTATATAATTTCTGTTCTTCTATAGAAGTTAAGCCATTGTTTTGGTCTAAATAAGTACCATTTTGGCTAAAATTCAGATTCAAAACGGCTCCTGCATGAAACCCAACTTGCACTTTATTTTTCATGGATAGATACCCAATACTAATCGGAACATCCACCGTTCTATAGGCATTCACTATGCTCAAATCTCTTCGGCCAAATTTAAAAGAGGTATCTCTTCCTATGATTGCTCCTTGGTCATCTCGTATGGTTGTGATGATCATTTTTTCATCATCTTCAATGGAGTATTTAAAAACGGTCTTGACTTGTTGATAGGCAATTCCGGCACGAATATTTAGCCCATTAGAATGGATATAACCCAAACGCATGCCTGCAACAATACCTACTCCATTATGCTCCGTGGAATCTCGAAGTCTTGCATAGGACTTATCTTCATTAGTTCTTGTCGTAAAATAAGTATTGCCAATCACTGGCCCCAGATAAGCATCCACAAAGAAAGAGGTTGGGAGTTTAATAACTCGGCTACCTGCACATTCCTTGTCTGGATTATCTTTCTGTGGCTTCTCTTTCAACTTTGCCGTACTGGTGGCTTTCCCCTCAAAACTTTTTGTTTGAGCAGATTCAATGATTTTTGCATGAGCTGCCTCAATGGTTTTACTTGTGTTTCTAATTTCTAAATTTTTATCTGGCCTTTGTGCAAGCCGCTCTTTATTCTCCTTTTGTGCAAGCGAAATATCAATTCCTTTTGGCGTAAGCATATCCCACTCAATGGCACTTTCAACGTTACCTGAACGCTTGTAATGATTACGAATCATAGCTACCTGCATTCGATTAGTGTTATTAAGTCCTTTGGTAGAGGAATTGTAATTTTTAACGACGCTTGTTTGTTTTATAGTTTGATGCTTCCAATCCTCGGCTTCCTTATTAGCAATAGGTAGGTCTGAAAAATTATTTTCTGGTTCAATTGAACTATGCGTAACATTTGAATTTTTTTGGTTTTTACTTGAAACCACTTGGCTGACAGACTTATCCTGCAAAAAAGCATATCCCGTCAAAGTTGCTACGGAAAGTAGCATCAAGCCCATAAGGCTAAACCACAAAAATCTTGTTTTCTGCTTGGGCTTTACCTGAATACGCTCATACACACCTTGCCATAACTCCATCGGAGCGGGTGCTTCTTTTTCCTTCAAAAAGGAAAACCGGTTATCAAATTTATTATTCCTATTCATACTATTTAATTGTTTCCGATTTCGGAATCCTTTTATTATTTGTTCTTGTTTTAAAATCTTCAATCTCCTCCAATCTACGCTGCAACATTTTCCTTGCTTTTACTAATTGGGAACGAGAAGTTGAACTCGTAACACCTAGTAATTCTGCAATTTCTTGATGACTATATCCTTCAATGGCGTACAAATTAAAAACGAGCCGGTACCCTTCTGGCAATTCAGAAACAATTTTCATCAAAAAATCCTCATCTATCTTAGAGCTGGATTGTAGATAACTTGACTCTGGCAATTTCTCATAACCATTGATTTCATTCGTAAAAGACTTCCGTTGACAATGCTTAATAGCTGTGTTAATGGTAATCCTTCTCAGCCATCCTTCAAAAGAACCATCGCCCTTAAAAGATTTTAGATTTTTAAACATTTTCACAAAAGAATCTTGCAGCATATCTTCGGCTTCCATCTCATGTCTAGCATATCGCCGACATACCGAAAGCATTTTGCCCGAAAAACGTCTAAAAACCTCTTGTTGATCTTTAGCTCGATTTGCCAGACACCCCTTGATTAGCTGTCTCTCATCCATTGTTATTTGCCCTTCGTATTTAAGACCCTTGATTGATAATTTTTGTTGCCTACAAAAATAAGATGCTAAATATAACCTTTTTGAGCTTTCTAACCAAACTAATCAAGGGGTAAGAATTACTTGCATATAGATTACCATATCTAAGCTAAAAGATATTTCCAGCTATTTTGTGGATAAAATGACCTTGAAATAGTGTTTACCTCTGCTTTTTTTTGCATTTTTGCGCAAAAAACATGGGACTATCGGGAAAAACAGCGCTCATTACGGGTGGATCTAGAGGAATAGGGGAAGCTATCGTGCGAAAATATACAGCAGAAGGGGCTTCCGTTGCTTTTACCTATCGGTCTTCTTCCGAAAAAGCAGACGCTATTGTGGCAGAATTAGCACAAGCTGGACATACAATAAAGGCTTACCAAAGTGATGCGGCTGATTTTGCGCAAGCAGAAGAACTTATCAAGCAAGTTTTAACAGATTTTGAAAAAATAGACATACTCGTCAACAATGCGGGCATCACCCAAGACAACCTTGTCATGAGAATGTCCGAAGAACAATGGGATGATGTCATTACGATCAATTTAAAATCTGTTTTTAACCTAACCAAACAAGTCATACGACACATGATGCGTAATCGCACGGGTTCCATTATTAACATGAGCTCTGTAGTCGGTATCAGTGGTAATGCTGGACAATCTAATTATGCTGCTTCCAAGGCAGGTATTATTGGCTTTACACAATCTATTGCAAAAGAAGTCGGTTCTAGGAATATTCGTTGTAATGCTATTGCACCTGGTTTCATTGAAACGGACATGACACACGGGCTTGATGAAAAGACCAAAGAAGCGTTTCTTTCGGGTATCCCCATGAAAAGATTGGGACAAGCGGAGGAGGTTGCAAATGTTTGCCTATTTTTGGGATCTGACTTGAGTTCTTATGTTTCTGGGCAAACCATTAGTGTTTGCGGCGCTTTACAAGTATAGGGTACAATATACTTTTTGGACAAAACTATCAAAACCTAACTATGAATCAAAAGCTATCTATTGTTATTCCTGCTTATAATGAGGAAAAAACCATCCATTTTATCTTGGATAAGGTGGCTAATGTTGAATTGATTCAAGGAGTAACAAAGGAGTTGATCTTAGTGAATGATTGTTCGAGTGATGGTACGAGATCAGCGATATTGGCTTACCAAAAAAAACACCCAAATCTTGAGATTACTTACTTTGAACATGAAGTCAACAAAGGTAAAGGCGCGGCCCTACATACAGGGATTGAAAAAGCAACTGGGGACTTTATCATCATTCAAGATGCTGATTTAGAATATGACCCTGAGGAGTATAACATATTACTAAAGCCCATTCTTGATAATTTTGCGGATGTGGTTTATGGCTCCAGGTTTATTGGCGGTAAACCCCACAGAATTTTGTTTTTTTGGCATTCCATTGGCAATCGTTTTTTGACCCGTCTTTCCAATATGTTTACCAACTTAAATTTGACGGATATGGAAACTTGTTATAAACTTTTCAAAGCTGATATCATCAAGTCCATCCATCTAAAAGAAAAACGTTTTGGTTTTGAACCAGAGGTAACCGCCAAGATTGCACGAATCCCTAAAGTTAGAATCTACGAAGTTGGTATTTCCTATTATGGTCGCACATACGAAGAAGGCAAAAAGATTGGCTGGAAAGATGGGTTGCGCGCCATCTATGCTATCGTGAAGTATAATTTTTTGCACTAAGTGCTTCCAGCTTTCGCTGGAAGCACCGCACAAATGTATCTTATATTAATCTTGCTTTTTCACCTTCCCTATTCCTGTGCTTGACATCGAAATAACTTTTGCACCTCCGGAATAATAGAAATTGCCCATTCCAGAATGCATAATAGATAATTCTTTTCTAGCATGAATCGTACATTGCCCCACACTAGAATTTTCAATATTCATATACTTAACAATATACTTTTCCGCATCTAGATCCCCAACCATTGCATTTGTAATATGTGCTTTATTGGAGGATCCTGAAAGAGTAATTTGCCCTACTGAACTATTGTCCAATTTAAAATCACCCAACTTCAAATCCAAATCAACGTTTCCTACAGAAGCATTTTCCCAATCTAAGGCGTTTAAGATTAATGTACCAGCTGATTCCAACGAACCAACAAATGCGGTTTGCAGCACCTCCATCTCTGTAAAAACAATGGTTATTTCAATTTTTCCAGTTTGGTTAATTCTTTTATGCTTCTTCATGTGTAGGTATAGCTCACCCTTGTTTTCCTCTATCAGTAATTTACTTTTCAACTTCTCTGAAGCCTTCACTATTACTTGATTTTTGCTTCCCTGTTTCAATGTAACCTGAAAAACACCTTCTAGCCTTAGTTTCTTAAAAGCTTCAACATCATGTGTCCTTTCGGCAAATGGGCGTACCGTGGCTGATTTAGCGAACGTGAATAAAGTAATGATGAGGGC
>CAYRVZ010000253.1:0-4448 GCA_964427815.1 uncultured Saprospiraceae bacterium
GTCGTCGATTTGTTCAGTAAATCACTACAAGATGAATGCAGCTTTGGTAAGCAATTTTCTACCCTTTACAGGTGTCCCTTTCGGCGCAATTTTTCCCATTTTAAGTATAGTTGTTTATGGTTTGATTGGGTTAATGACCTTGATGTACTTAGGATCAATTCTTAGTAAAAAAAGACCTAAGACAATGGCAACGGGCTCCGTTAAGGTTTTGAAAAAAGGCTTTGATATTCCAGTAAAAGGAGTGCCTGTAGGCGGAGTCGAAAATGTGACCGTGAGTAAATTTGCTATTCAACCAAAAAACTTTCCATACATCTTCCCAATACCTAAAGTGACCGTAGAAGTCGGCGAACATGTAAATGTGGGTGATGACTTGTTTTATGATAGAGATAATACGAGTGTGAAATTTGTTAGCCCAGTGAGTGGCAAGGTAGTCGATATACATAGAGGTGCAAAGCGTTCAATCGCAGAGATAATTGTAGAAGCGGATAATGATCAAACTTATAAGACAATTGAATCTATTAATTTCGAATCTATTTCTAGGGAGACTTTAGTTAGTTTTCTTGCAAAAAATGGAGCTTGGCCCTTGATAAATGAAAGACCGTATGATGTCATTCCTGCTTTAGATACTGTCCCAAGAGACATTTTTATTTCTACTTTTGATACCGCTCCTTTGGCACCTGATAATTCATTGATTGTGGCTGGCAAAGAAACGGCCTTTCAAGCAGGTTTAAATATTTTGCGCAAGCTGACAACCGGTCAAGTTCATCTGGGGCTAGATGGGCGTGCTACCCAAGTGAATCCAGCTTTTGCGCAAGCGGAAGGAGTCGAAAAGCATTGGTTTAGTGGTTTTCATCCTGCTGGTAATGTAGGGGTACAAATTCATCATACCGCTCCGATTAAGAATGGGGAGGATAAAGTATGGACGCTAGGCGTTCAAGAAGTAATTACTTTGGGTGGTTTAATCACAGAAGGAAAGTATGATGCTTCTCGGGTCGTTGCTATAGGCGGAAATAAAGTCCAAAAACCGCGTTATGTCCGAACTTTTATGGGGGCTAACATCGGAGAGTTATTGGGTGGAGAAGGAGCAGAAGGTCGAGTTATTTCAGGAGGTATACTCTCTGGCGAGAAGAAAGAAACTGCTGAGTTTTTGAATTTCTTTGATAATCAAGTTTCGGTGATTGGAGAAGGGGATTATCACGAAATGTTCGGTTGGATATTGCCATCAAAAAAAGTGCCTTCAGTATCAAGGACATATTTTCAAGGATTATTTCCGTCCACAAAAGCAATGGATATAGATGCGAACTATCACGGAGAAGAAAGAGCGTTTGTGATGACGGGCGAATATGAAAGAATGTTGCCCATGGATATTTATCCACAGCATTTGATGAAAGCGATAGTTACGGCAGATTACGAAAAAATGGAAGGACTGGGCATACATGAATTGAGTGAAGAAGATGTGGCATTGTGTGAATTTGCCTGTACCTCTAAGCAACCATTACAAGAAATATTAAGAAAAGGGTTAACGGAATTATATTCTGAGTAAACCTCTTTGAAAACAAAAAGAAAAAACAATATGGGTCTTTTAGATTTCTTTAAAAAGATCGAGCCAGATAAGAAAAAGTCGGGGTTCTTACACACCCTTTACGATGGCTTTTTTACGTTCTTATTTGTCCCCAATCATCGCCCCACCAAAGGCGCGCATGTGCACGATCATATAGACTTAAAACGAACCATGATATTTGTGGTTTTGGCGTTGGTTCCTTTGTATGTCTTTGGAATGTTCAATGTTGGACACCAGCATTATTTGGCATTGGGAGAATATGTAGGAGTAGGTGAGGGTATCGGTGCAAAGATGCTATATGGGGCACTGAAAGTCTTACCAATTTATGCGATAAGCATGGCTGTGGGTCTTGGAATAGAATTTTACTTTGCTTTCAAGAAAGGACATGCAATAGAAGAAGGATACCTAGTGACGGGTGCCTTGATTCCCTTGATTATGCCCGCTAGTTTGCCAATTTGGATATTGGTGTTGGCGATTGTTTTTGCTGTGATTATCGGTAAGGAGGCTTTTGGGGGGACTGGAATGAACATCGTCAATGTAGCTTTACTGGCTCGCGTATTTGTATTTTTTGCGTATCCTACTTCTATATCAGGTGATGCTGTGTGGGTGACAGGAGTCGATGGATATGCTGGTGCCACACCATTGGCATTGGCAGGTGGTGGCTGGGAAGCGGTCACACAAATTTTTAGTACAGAACAGATGTGGTGGGGATTAATACCAGGATCAATAGGAGAAACCTCCAAGCCGTTAATCATTCTGGGAGCAATGTTTTTGATTTTAACTCGCATTGCTAGCTGGAGGATTATGCTAGGTGGTATCATAGGTATGGTGTTGATGGGGTTTGTTTTTAATGCTTGGGGAGCTACACCCTTTATGGAAGTGCCTTGGTATTATCATTTTTACATGGGCAGTTTCTTGTTTGCCATCGCTTTTATGGCAACAGACCCAGTGACAGCGGCTTCAACTAATCGAGGAAAATGGATATACGGGATATTAATCGGTGCCTTTGGTTTGATTATCCGTATTTTTAATCCAGCCTACCCAGAAGGGTGGATGCTGGCCATATTATTAATAAATGTGTTTGCGCCACTGATTGACTATTTTGTCCTTCAGACCAACATGAAAAAACGTTTGAAAAGTGCATAGTACAGGATACGTTATAAAATTCACGATAATCATGACGATTATCGCTGGCTTGATTCTTTCGGGTATGTTTTATGCAACCGAACCTATCGCCAAAAAAAATGCTGCCGTCTTTAACAAAAGAGCGATACTTTCAGCCATGACTTATTCTATGGATAAGCCACAAGCGGAAATGACCGATGATGAAGTCATTGAGTTATTTAATACTAAGATGGAGCAGAAAGTATTGAATCTGAAAGGAGATGTTGTAGAAGGAAATATCTTAGCTGAAAATCTAAGCCTAGCAGCAGAAGCTAAAAAACCAGAAGCTGAACGTTTGATACCTTTATTTACCTACAATGGTAAGGACGGGAAAACAAATATTTTAGCCGTATATGGTAGTGGCCTTTGGGATAAAGTATGGGGGTATATCGCCCTCAAGCCTGATAATAAGACTATTTCGGGCGCATCATTTGACCACAAAGGAGAAACGCCTGGATTAGGGGCGGAGATCAAAGACGACCCGACGTTTAGTTACCGATTCATTGGGAAATCCTTATATGATAAGAATAATGAATTCACTTCTGTCAGTGTAGTAAAGAAAGTGATCAACCCAGATAATGAAGTGGATGGAATCGGTGGAGCAACCTTAACCGGTGACGGAATTACAGAAATGATGGTGCGTGGTATTAACTATTACTTACCGTATCTAAATAAAAATAAATAAACCATGACAACAGAAAAAGAAAAATCACCGTTGTTTGGGCCAAAGGAAAGACGATTGTTGTGGGATCCCCTTAACGATAATAATCCAATCACTGTCCAAGTTTTGGGCGTGTGTTCTGCTTTGGCAGTAACCTCTTTAGTGTATAAGAGTGTGGTCATGTCTATTGCCGTTATTTTTGTGTTAGCTTTCGCAAATTTGGTGACCAGTTTGATACGGAACTATGTACCGAGTCAGGTACGGATGATTGCACAGCTAGTGGTCATTGCGACCCTAGTGACGATTGTAGAATTAGCTTTGAAAGCCGCCAATTATGCCATCTATAAAGAGCTTTCAGTCTTTATTGGTTTGATTATTACCAACTGTATCGTGATGGGCCGACTAGAAGCTTTTGCGAGTAGCAATAGCCCTTGGCGCTCATTCTTGGATGGGATTGGTAACGGTCTTGGCTATGGTGTAATATTAATAATGGTCGGTTTTGTACGAGAGTTATTTGGTAAAGGAACCTTATTTGCAGGTAGTCCTATCCAAATGAACATCATCGGTAAAAGTAATGACCTCATAAAATATTGGGTGGATACGAGTAGTGGGGCAATGTCTTGGTATTCTAATAATGGTATGCTTGCTTTGCCAGTATCTTCTTTGTTTTTAATTGGTATTCTTATTTGGGTGCAACGTGCTCGTAATAAGAAGTTGGTTGACGTTTCCTAAAAATAAAAATCTAGCATCATGGAACTAGTAAGTATATTTATCAAATCTGCATTCATGGAAAATATGGTCTTGGCCTTTTTCCTCGGAATGTGTTCTTTCTTAGCAGTATCAAAAACAGTTAAAACGGCCATTGGTCTGGGTTTAGCAGTCATCTTTGTATTAGGTATTACGATGCCTATTAACTGGTTGATTAACCAATATCTCCTTTCGGAAAGTGGTGTGTTTGGCATGGATTTAACTTTTTTGAGGTTCATCCTATTCATCGCAGTTATCGCTTCGATGGTACAATTAGTAGAAATGGTCATTGAAAAAGTCAGCCCGTCTTTATAC
>CAYRVZ010000254.1:0-4415 GCA_964427815.1 uncultured Saprospiraceae bacterium
GCTGCCAACTTTTTTTTTCAAAAGCTCATCCCTTGGGATGGGCTTTTTTTGTGCGTACACTCCCTAGGTGCACTTGCTTCTTCGGCTGATATGCCATGAATCGCACTTCCATATAGAAAAAAGACTAGCATAAATTTTGTAACGACTACTCCTTAGACTTTTATTACAAGTATCTTTGCCTTTCAAAGAATCATTTTTATGAATAACCACGACCATATAGACATCATTTACATGACTTTATTTCCTTGGGACAATGAATACTCTTCCGTGTCTTTGTCCTTTTCAAAGGAATTTGTCAAGAATAATCGTGTCTTCTATATTAATCATCCATATAGTTTAAAAGACTTTTGGAAACTTCGTAAGACCAAGTTGGCTCAAAAGCGTAAACCGGCTCTGTTGAGAGGCAAAAAACAGTATGAGACGGTGCCAACATTAGACCATCCTAATATGGTGGCGGTTCATCCGCCTTTGACTCTCCCAATAAATTGGTTGCCACATGGAGCTATCTATAACTTCTTCTATAAGATAAATAGAAGAAGAATTCTAAAGACTATTCAAGAAGTAATTAAGGAGCATAATATTAAAGATTATGTGTATTTGAATTGCTATGATCCTTATTTTGCTGGTGTCCTGCCTAAAGATAAGTTTAATCCTCTATTGAATATTTATCAATGTATTGATGACTTTGGGGTGGAACCTTATACCGTTCGTCATGGGTTACCTCTTGAAGATATTGCCATTGCTGATTCTGATGTTACCGTAGCCACTTCCTCTAATTTGGTGAAAATTAAGAAGTATCTTAATGCCAACATAGAATTATTACCCAATGCTGTAGATTTGACAATTTTTGAGAGAGCCCTTTCGGAAAAACTAGAAAGACCAGCAGAAATAGCTGATGTCAAGACCAAAATGATCGGATTTACAGGTAATATGGACAATGTTCGCTTTGACTTTAAATTGATTAAAAAAATGGCGGAAGCACACTTGGATAAAACAGTAGTATTAGTAGGGCCTGTTAATTGTGATGAATTTTATGATTTGGGTATCGATAAAATAGCAAATGTGATTTGGACAGGCTCTAAAAATATCAATGAACTACCTTCGTATTTACAGCATTTTGATGTAGCTATTATACCATTCTTACTCAATAGACAAACGGAAAGCATCTACCCGTTGAAAATCAATGAATATCTTGCTGCTGGAAAAGCAATCGTTTCTTCCACGTTTTCAGAGGACATTAAAACCTTTGGAAAATGGATTTATTTGGCAAAAGATGAACAGCATTTTATAGAGTTAATTGACCAAGCTATAACAGAAGACAATAATGATCGTATAGAACAACGATTATTAACCGCTAAAAGGAATACATGGACAGAACGAGTGAAGAGTTTTTGGAACATAGTGGACAAAAACCTAAATACATGAGCCTAAAAGAAAGGATTAAATCTAGTGAACGCCTTAAGAAAACAGCACAGTTTATGTTGATTCCTAGGAATCGGTTTCGTCCTAGGTGGTGGGTTCGAGTCTTCCTAAACCCATTTGTGCATAAAAAGGGTAAAAATGCCATTTTTAGCCGAAAGGCTAGAAAAGATTTGTTTCCTTTTAGTCCTTTTGAATTAGGGGCTAATTCACTAATTGAAGACTTTTCTGTTATCAATAATGCGGTTGGCCGTGTTATTATTGGAGATCGTACCTTGATTGGTATTTCAAGTGTGATTATTGGCCCAGTAATTCTTGGCAATGACATATTGATTGCCCAAAATGTAGTTATTTCAGGGCAGAATCATGGTTATACTGACGCTAATGTACCTATCTCAAAACAAAAGGATGTTGTTAAAGAAATCCGAATTGAAGATGAAGCTTGGTTAGGTGCTAATGTCGTGGTTGTCGCTGGTGTGACCATTGGAAAGCATGCTATCATTGCAGCTGGCAGTGTGGTGACTAAGGATGTGCCAGCTTTTTCTATAGTGGCGGGTAATCCTGCTAGAATGATAAGAAAGTATAATCCGACAACAAAAGATTGGGTACGCATCATGAATAATGATAAGTAATTGATAATTATTGCCTACTTTTAGGCTGCCACGAATGACTTCGGTATGGAAAGACTAAAAGAAGCACTGAGGAATCCGACGTATATTGCTGTGATTAACATGGCAATTGTATTGGTGGTAGCTGCCCAACAATTTTTTCTCGCGGACTATAATACGTTTGCGATCTATCGAAATTCTGTTTATCATTTTTTTCAGAAGTTACCTTTGTATGATGCATACCCGGAAGAGTATATTGGGCACTTTTTTTACAATCCGACTTTTTCTTTATTATTTATTCCCTTTGCTTATTTACCCATACCCATAGGTATCTTGGCTTGGGGGGGGGCGTTAATGGTGTCATTTTATTATGGATTGAGATTGCTGCCTATCCAGCGAGATAAAATGATTTTTGTGTATTTCTTTTCTTTGGTTTCTTTAGTGACGGCTATTCAACATTTTGATACAGCTCCAATGGTAGCTGCGGGTATCTTTGCGACTTTTGTCTATGTGGAACGACAGGATTATTTAAGGGCTAGTTTTTTCCCAACTGTTGGTTTTTTTGTAAAAGGGTATGCAGCTATAGGAGCCTGCTTTATGTTGATGCGGCGTTTCAAAAGAAGGGTATATGTGTATGTTTTTTTTATGTTTTCTTTCTTTTTAATATTACCTTTAATTCGGTATTCGCCGAGTGAGCTGTATCAGATTTATCAAGATTGGGGGAGTACTTATGAAACGGGTAGGGGAGCAAATACGGGCGTTTCGATCATGGGCCTTTTAAATAGTTTGGGGGTCTATATTTCCGTTATTTCAATACAAATAATAGCCGCTATTCTTTTGCTTTTGACCATGATTATTGTTTCCTTTCGGAAAACTTATGCCAAACTAAAATTTCATTTTCTAAGCTATATTTTAATTTGGGTGGTGATTTTTAATCATTTGGCGGACGCTTCCACCTACGTTATTGCAATGCCAGGTGTGGCTATTTGGTACATACTCTCTAAGCGTTCAGGGTTAGAAAAAATAATATTGATGCTCACTTTTGTATTAACAGTGCTAGCATCTAGTGAACTATTTCCGCCCTACTTACGTGAAAACTATATTGTTCCGTATGCACTCCAAGTTGTCGGCCCAGCGTTAGTTTTTATGGTATTGCAGTTTGAGTTGATACGAAATAAGGCAATTATTTAAAACCCTAAAACTAAGTATCATAAAGACTTTGCAATAATCTCTTCGACAACCTCTGGATTTAATAGTGTTGAGGTGTCACCTAGATTCTTCGTGTCTTTATGTGCAATTTTTCGCAAGATACGGCGCATAATTTTACCCGAGCGAGTCTTCGGTAACCCACTTGTAAATTGTATTTTGTTAAGCTTAGCGATGGGGCCAATACGTTCTGTTATTTTTTGATTTATTTCTTTGCGTAAGTTATCATGAAGACGAGATTCTCCCGCTTCTTTTAGCACGACATAACCGTATAGCGCATTGCCTTTAATTTTATGTGGAAAACCAACAATGGCCGATTCTGCAACGGCAGGGTGCTCATTGATGGCATCTTCGATAGGCGCGGTACCTAGATTGTGACCAGAAACGATAATCACATCATCCACTCGACCTGTTATACGATAATAGCCCGTGGCATCCCTCAAGGCACCGTCTCCAGTGAAATACTTATTTGTGTATGCAGAAAAATATGTTTCTTTATAGCGTTTATGGTTGCCCCAAATAGTACGTGCGATAGATGGCCAAGGGAATTTAATACAAAGTCGCCCCTCAACCTGATTGCCTTTTAATTCGTTTCCAACTTCATCCATTAAAGCCGGTTGAATACCAATAAAAGGCAAGGTCGCATAAGTAGGAATCGTAGGAGTGACATAAGGGATTGGAGATATCATGATGCCACCTGTTTCGGTCTGCCACCAGGTATCAATAATTGGGCTTTTTCCTTTGCCAATATTATCATTGTACCAGTGCCAGGCTTCTTCGTTGATGGGCTCCCCGACTGAGCCGATTACCTTTAAGGATGACAGATCATATTTTTCGACGTAGCTTAAATTCTCTTTTGCCAACGCACGTATAGCTGTAGGAGCGGTGTAAAATTGATTGACTTTATGTTTTTCTACAATCTCCCAAAAGCGACCATAATCTGGATAACTCGGCACGCCTTCAAATAATAGTGTGGTCGCTCCATTGGCCAACGGACCATATACAATATAACTATGACCAGTTATCCAACCAATGTCTGCCGTACACCAATAGACATCTCCTGCCGAATAGCGAAACATATTCTTAAACGTGTATGCTGTATAGACCATGTAACCAGCTGTCGTATGGACCATCCCCTTTGGGTTGCCCGTTGAGCCAGAAGTATATAAAATAAATAATGGA
>CAYRVZ010000255.1:0-4365 GCA_964427815.1 uncultured Saprospiraceae bacterium
TTTAATATTGCGTGCATACTAGACGTGATGGCACACAGATAACACGGATTTTGATTTGTCATTGAAGAATACTCCTACGTGGTAAAATAATAGTTGTCTATATGCATGATAATCCGCCTTTGAAAAAGGTGTTGAAGGTCAACTATTTTTTGCTAGAATGTGATCGAAAGATTTTATTATTGCAGTCCTCCTGATAGTTCTCGGATTCGATTCTAACCAATTTGTTGAGTTATTCCATTTTTTTCCCTACCTTGCTCCTATTCTTAACCTCAAAACAACCAACTATGTGGATCTTTTTAATTGTCGTTGCAGTAATTATTTTCTATTTTTTAGGAATATACAATAAATTTGTGCGAAAGCGTGCTATGGTCGAAGAAGGCTGGAGCGGTATTGATGTCTTTCTAAAAAAGAGATACAACCTTATACCGTCTTTAATCGAAACTATCAAAGGATATACCAAACACGAACAAGACACCTTGCAGCAAGTGATTGCTGCTCGAAATTCTGCACAAGATGCAAATGGAGTTAAAGCACAGATCTCTGCAGAAAATCAATTAAACTCAGCGTTAGCCAATATTTTTGCGTTGAGTGAGGCTTATCCTGACTTAAAAGCAAATACCAATTTTTTGAAACTTCAAGATGAATTATCAAGTATTGAAGGTGACATCGAAAAAGCTAGGCGGTATTATAATGCCACGGTTCGGGAAAACAATATCCTCGTCGAGTCCTTCCCAAGCAGTTTAATTGCTGGTCAATTTGGCTTTCATGAAAATGAGTTTTTCGAGTTGGATGATAGCGCTCAACGTGCCATGCCTGATGTGAAATTTTAGAAGTACCTAAAATCCTAAAATATGCTTTCATCCATTAGAAATAGTCTTCCCTTTCTATTTTTCTGTTTTACTATTCTTTCTGTTTTTGCACAGGAAGGTGTACAAATGGAGCGGATTACCAATTTTGAAGTTATCGTTACAGTCAACAAGGATCGTTCTATTGATGTCACTGAATTAATTTCAGTATATGCTACGGGCAACCAAATAAAAAGAGGTATTACTCGCAGCTTTCCATCACGTCGAAACCTGAATGGGCGTTCGCTAAAGATGAGGTATCAGCATATCAAAATTGAGAAAGATGGCGAGGCAGAACCTTTTTTTAAAAAGAGTGGCACCCTTTATATTGGGGATGAAAACATCTTTCTAGAAGATGGAAACTATACCTACAAAATAGAATACCATGTCCCATCTCAGATAGGTCAATTTGAAGACTATGACGAGATTTATTGGAATGCTATTGGGACAGATGTCAAATTTACTATTGAAAAATCTTCTTGCCAAGTTTTTCTCCCTCCAGGGAGCATTCTCAAACAAGAAACAGCTTATATCGGATTTCGGGGCGAGGACAAAAAAGACCATACTTATCACAAGGCAGGTACCAATATTCTCTATATCGCAAAACGACCACTCAGTCCAGGTGAAGGATTTACGGTAGCCATTGGTTTTGAGGAAGGGGCTTTAGAGCCGGTGGGTATATTTCAAAAGTACGGCACAATTATCATCCTCTTTATTGGCTTGTTATTTTTATTTCCCTATTACATCTACACTTGGGTACTGCATGGAAAGGACCCCGAGACTCCGGCTTCTTATCCGATTTTTGAGACACCCGATGGCCTTTCTGCAGCGTCCATTAATTACATCGCCAAAAAGGCTAATCGCAGGAAGAGTTTTACGGCCTCTGTGGTTTCCCTTGCGGTAAAAGGATTTCTCAAAATACAAGGGAACGAGGTGAAAGGGTTCTTTAAAGATACTACAACTTACACTTTAATTAACCTAAAGAAAAATGCAGTGAATCTTCCAAAAGAAGAAAAGGAATTACTTTCTATGCTTTTTGCCGATGGCGGAATAACTGAAATCACCTTAGATGGTGAATATCAAAGCAGTGTAGAATCTGCCTACTTGGCTCACCAACAAAGCTTATCTGCGCAACATCGGTCTTTTCTCACAAAAGGAAATAATCGTAAATACCTGTGGATTCCTATCTTTTCTAGTATTGGGATTGGTGTTTTGGCACTTATTATTTTAAATAAAAATCCTTATGCGGATGGCATTAATGTACCCGCTCTTATTGCGTTTACGGCTGTTGCACTTGTTTCTTTAATTCTCTACACCTATTTAATTAAACAGCCGACCCTTAAAAAGCTCGGCCTACAATCAAGAATTAAGGGTTTTAAGATGTACCTAGAAATGGCGGAAAAAAACCGATTAAATCTCCAAAATCCGCCGGAGTTAACCATTCAACATTTTGAGGAAATTTTACCTTTTGCTTTTGCGCTAGGGGTCGAGCATCATTGGTCTGAATATTTTAAAAGCATTCTAGCCGCCGCTCAATATCAACCCGAATGGAACAACCATTTTCACGCAAGTAATTTTGGGAATAGCTTTTCTACTAACCTTAGAAATTCTTCAATCGCTCCTTCACAAAGTAGCAGTGGAGGGTCTGGCGGTGGTGGATTCTCTGGTGGCGGAGGCGGTGGTGGAGGTGTCGGCGGTTGGTAGATTTAACACTGCTTTTGCATGTTTCAAGCATCTTCACCGTAGATATAGACTTATAACTTGTGGAAGCTACCTAATTTTTGCAATTCGATTGTTTGTTGATTGTGCTTCCACGTTACTCAATCAACCCCGAATAGATGCCCACATAATACAGACCCGTTAAGACAAAAACAACGCCTGCTACTATCCGCATGACTTGTTCAATTTTTGTAATTTTATTGAAAAAGACACCCACTCGTCCTGCTGCAAAAGCCAACAAATAAGTGAATAGGATAACAGGCAAACCCGTTCCAAAAGCAAAAACAATGGGAAGGTATAAGCCATCCGCCGAGGCAATAGTCATCGGTATCAAGATACCAAAATACAATGCACCACTATAAGGACAAAAAGCTAACGCAAAGACCACCCCAATCAAAAAAGAACCCAACAGCCCCTTGTCTTTAAACCGGTCAGATAAACGTTCTTGAAAAGAAGATTTTCCTAGAAAATTTAATTGAATGACATTCAACATCATCAAACCAATAATAATCAATAATGGTCCTAGGTATTTCTCACCATTTTGGTTGAGAAATCGAGCGAGGTGAAACTTACTCGCTCCGAAATACAAAACCAAACCAATAACCGTATAACTAAAAGCACGCCCTAAAGAATAAATAATTCCACTTAAAAAAACTTTCTTTTCATTGGAAATATTTTTGGAAATAAAAGCCGTAGCTGTAATATTAGTAGCCAATGGGCAAGGACTTATCGCCGTCATTAATCCCAATACGAAAGCGGACAATATTGGAAAGTTATAATTATCAATTACACTTTGTAAAAAATCCATTATAACGCCTTTAACTCTAGCTCTATTCTCGCTTTAAGTTCCTGTGCAAAAGCTTCTTGATCTTTTCCTTTGGCGAAAGCAAATTCAGTCAAATCGATAAGCCTTTCATTTCCCTCTTTTATTACATCCAAAAACAAGGCAGTACCCGTCGCTTCAAACTTTTCTGCCAGCTCATAATTCGCTTCTTCCTCTACATTAACAACTCGTAACACAACGGTACCTTTTTTTTGCTCTGCTGCAAAATAAGTATCCACCGTGTATTTAGCACTAGATTCTATCGCTTTGCAGGTGACACATCGCCGCTTGCCATAAAAATCAATTACCTCCACTCTACTCTTGGCTTTCGCAGTTGGCTTTTCAATCGATACCGTGTCTGGATGGGCTTTTGTTTTATTTTCTTCCCCTTTACAGGATATTAAAAAACTACTCAGACCCAAGAAAAAAAGAAAGGTTAAAACCTTTAGTTGCTTTATCATTTTATTTGTTTTTATATAGTGAATTTTGGTGCAAGCATTATAAAACAAGATTAAACAAATAGCCCGATATAATAATGCAAATCGTCACAACACCAAAAAATATTCCAATCAATTTCAAAGTCATCACCTTCTTCAAAAGCAATGCTTCGGGTAAGGATAATCCGACTACCCCCATCATAAAAGCGATTGCCGTTCCGATAGGAATACCCTTGACAACTAACACTTGTACGATGGGCAATATCCCAGATGCATTGCTGTACATCGGCACCGCCAAAATCGTCGCTAAAGGTACTGCAAAAAGGTTCTCTTTACGCATATATTGTTCAAAAAAACCTGCTGGTATATAGCCATGCATCCATGCTCCTATCGCAATCCCGACGACCACATACGGTACCACACCTTTTAAAATAGTCAACACTTCTTGCCAAATAACCGGTAAACGCTGCCTAAAGGATTGCGCCTCCGCTTGAAAAGCATCTTGTTCTTTTCGGGCATTATCAAGTACTTGTTTGACCCA
>CAYRVZ010000256.1:0-4356 GCA_964427815.1 uncultured Saprospiraceae bacterium
GATGTAAAATTAAACAAACCTCAATTAATTGTTAATATTGACCGAGAAGCCGCTAGAAGATATGAAATATCTACGGGCCAAATTGCTTCTGAAATTAGAACGGCTGTTTTTGGAGAAGAAGCTTCAAAGTATAAATTAGGCGAAGAGGAATATCCGATTGAGATTCGCCTTGCGGAAAAATATCGAAACAATATTGATGATATTCTGAATCAAAAAATAACCTTCAGAAATCCTGCCAACGGACGAATTGCCCAAGTCCCGATCGCTGCTGTAGCGACTATTCAATATAGTACCACCTACAGCTCTATCAAGCGAAAGAACTTACAGCGTGTCGTTACCGTCTATAGCAACGTCTTGAAAGAATATAATGCAAATGAAGTTGTCGAACAGGTGAAAAGTCAGGTAGAGTTGTATTCATTACCCAAAGGAGTGACTTATGGGTTTACGGGCGAACAAGAAGAACAAGCTATTGCAATGACCTTTTTAGGCAATGCTTTCATGGTGGCATTAATGGCTATTTTCTTTATCTTGGTTGCTCAATTTAATTCTGTTTTAACTCCTTTTATTATCATCTTGAGCATTGTCTTTAGTACGATTGGGGTGTTTTTGGGATATGCGTTTACGGGAGATACTTTAGTCGTGATAATGACGGGAATGGGTATCATATCCTTAGCAGGAGTGGTCGTTAATAATGCGATTGTCTTGATTGACTATATTGAGATCTCCTTGCGGCAAAAGCAACAGGATTTAGGATTAGAAAAAGATAGCCGGCTGAGTATAGAAGATTTCAAATCTATCATAGCCAAAGCAGGAGCCGTGAGATTGAGACCAGTATTATTAACGGCAATTACAACTGTTTTAGGTCTATTACCGATGGCATTAGGTTGGAATATTAACTTTTCTGGCTTTGTTTCAAATCTTGATGCGGAGTATTACCAAGGAGGGGAAAGTGCTGATTTTTGGGCTCCCATGTCTTGGACGATTATATATGGATTGACTTTCGCTACTTTCTTGACCCTAATCGTAGTACCGGTTATGTTTTATGCTTTTAGAAGAGCGAGTTGGTTCTTTGGGGGATTATTGAATAAAACTGATGGCGAGTAGGAGCAAGCTATTTATGTTCCTCCCGAGTCCTAGAGGGATAGCATTACCCTAAGATAGGTCGTAAGTCCTATCCTATATACAGGTAATCTGTTATTTCTAGTTTCTTTTACTTATCTTTGGGCTTAATTCAAAATGAAGCTAATCAATGAAGAATGTCAACCAAAGCCCTTCGGTGTGGAATGCCAGCAAAAATAAAAAAGCTAAAGCAAAAAAGAAGAAGAAAGTAACCAAAAAGGAATTTGACAAAAGTAAATTAACCTTCTTTAGTATATCTAGTGGCACAGGAGATATGAGTTTTTTATGCTCAAATAAAATGTTAAAATCTCGTAGGAAATCAGCAAAAGAACTCCACCGATTAGCCAAAAAATACTACAATACTGCAAAGAATAATCTTGCTAATGTAGGAAAAAATAATAAATCTACTAAGAGGATTAAGCAACTAGAAAATAAATTAGTAGTTGCCAAGATGCTAAAAGCTCAGACGAAAGATTTTTATCGTTTAGCGAAAGCAGATTATAAGAAGTTTAAAAAATAAGAAGGAGTCCTTTTTAAAACTAAAATCTTCTTTTCTACTTAAAAAGCATACATGAAAACAAAGCCTAATTCGACAAAGAAAGTTAGTGTTGTAACTTTGGGTTGCTCAAAAAACTTGGTTGATTCTGAGAATATTGTCACACAGTTGAGGCATGGAGATTGGAAAGCAGAGCATGAGAACCAAGAAGATACAGATGTGGTGATTATTAATACTTGCGGTTTTATCGAAACCGCTAAGCAAGAATCTATTGATAGTATCATTCAATTCTCTCAAGCTAAATCTGAAGGATTAATAGAAAGTCTTTATGTAACGGGTTGTTTATCAGAGCGTTATCGTAAGGATTTGGCGATTGAGATTCCTGAGGTAGATGCTTGGTATGGGACTTTGGAACTGCCGGGGCTGTTAGAAAAGTTTAATATTGACTTTAAGCATGAACTAATAGGCGAGCGTCAGACGTCCACTCCCACACATTTTGCCTATTTAAAAATAGCAGAAGGTTGTAGTCGAGCTTGTGCCTTTTGCGCCATACCCATGATGCGTGGTTCGCACATCAGTCGCACCATAGAATCCTTAGTTGAAGAAGCGAAAAAGTTGGCTTCTTATGGAGTAAAAGAATTAATTTTAATTTCGCAAGAATTGACCTATTATGGTTTAGATTTGTACAAAGAAAGGGCTTTACCCAAATTAATAAAGGCCTTGGATCAAGTCGAAGGAATAGAATGGATTCGGTTGCATTATGCCTATCCAGGTAAATTCCCGATGCCCGTATTCGAAGCAATGGCAGAAGCAAAGCATGTCTGCAAATATTTAGATATTCCATTGCAACATGTTTCAGATAGTATCCTGAAACGAATGAAAAGACATACAAAGAAAACGGAAGTTTATCGAGTGATCGAACAGGCGAGAGCTAAAGTCCCCGGTATTGCTATTCGAACTACTTTTCTAGTTGGCTTTCCTGGTGAGACGGAAGCCGATTTTCAAGAGCTTTTGGACTTTATAGTAGAGATGGAGTTTGAGCGAGTCGGTGTTTTTCAATATTCACATGAAGAAGGCACTTCTGGTTTTTTATTAGAAGATGATGTGCCGTCTGAGGTTAAAGTTGAGCGAGCCAACCGCCTGATGGAGGTGCAACGCAAAATTTCTGAAAAAAAGAATCAAGCACAGATAGGAAAAACCTTAAAAGTACTTTTTGACCGCAAGGAAGGGGTGTATTTTGTCGGTCGTACAGAATTTGATTCTCCAGAAGTGGATAATGAAGTATTAGTCTTTGCGGAAAATAATTTTGCTAGAATTGGCGATTTTGCGCAAGTACGCATTACAGATGCCACTGAGTATGACTTATTCGGAGACATAATCTAAGTTCGTTTGTCGGATATACGTTAAGCAAAAGAACACATACAAACAAAAAACTATATCTTTGCAGTATGGATGAGCAACAACCATCAGGATTACTTTTCAGCAAAAGCTTTTTAAAATTCTCTGCTATTTTTTTGATTAGCCTTATTTTGTTAATGGCTTTTTTGCACTGGCGCAAAGGGGATTATTCTGTAGAGAAGAAACCTGTTCAGCTGAAGGAGGCGATTGAATAATTTTTTTAACAACTTAAAAGAAAAATACGATGTTTGGAAATTTACTAGGAAATTTTGAAGAAAAACAAGATGCCATGCGGGCAAAATTGAAGGAAATGGTTTTTGAATATGACTTTCAAGATGGAGCCATTATTGTTACCGCAAATGCTTCTCGTGAAATATTAAACATTGCTATCAACCCTGACAAAGTTGACCTTTCGGACAAAGAACAGGTAGAAGACATGATGCTAGAAGCCATCAATCGAACCCTAGAGGAAGCAGCGATAAAAGAAGCTTCTGAGATGCAGCAGTCGATTAAAGACATTTTACCTGGCGGAATGGGCGGTTTAGGTGACCTTTTTAAGTAGTTGTGCGTATAATAAACGATTTTAATAAGCGTTTTAGCGTGGATCCTACGCTCCTGTTTACTCATCATAAAAATCTTGTATGAGACTGTATAAATTACTTCTTTTGACCATTGGTCTATTAGCTTTTTCTTTTTTGGGACAGAGTCAATCTACAGAAAATCTGGTCGGATATTATTCTTTTGATGCTTTACCGAGTATTCCAGATGAATCTCCTTCTGCTCAACAGGAAGCTAAGTTCTTGCCTAATCCAGATTTAGCAGTAGGAGAGTGTGGCGTACAGGGAGATGCTTTGTATTTTGATGGAACAACTAATTATTTAGTCTCCCTTGGAACGATCAATAATCATTTTAGTACGACTGATTTTACGTTAAGTTTTTACTTTAAACCCTATCCTAAAGCAGGATTGATGGATGTGATTTCAAAAAAAAGTAAATGTGATAATGGTCCTGGTTTGTCAATACGATATAAATCCAATTCTTCAGAATTAATCATTGCCGCAGTACAGGATAGTGCCAAACGAGTTGATTTTATAACCAAATTAGATATTACGAACTGTTGGCATCATATCGTTTTGGTCAGAGAAGGGAATAGAATGAAATTTTACTATAATGGTGAATTGATGGGCAATCAAGCGACTACAGCCAGACTTAACTTAAAAAATAACTCTACTTTAAATTTTTCGGGAGGTCCTTGCATTGGAAAGACAGATACGCGATATCGGGGGCTGATAGACGAAGTAAGAATTTATAACAGAGCTTTAAAACCAAAACGAGTGGAAGAG
>CAYRVZ010000257.1:0-4269 GCA_964427815.1 uncultured Saprospiraceae bacterium
GGTTCTATCACCAGCGTTTTGCTTGTCGCACTTTCCAAAAGTTATTCGTTTCGTTCGGGCGTAGTATCATATCGTTAGAAAGGTTATACAAATAAAAAAGACCATGATACAAAGTATCATGGTCTTCACTAGAAGTAAGTAAAAGGAGATTATTTTAATCCACTTTTTTATCTTCTTCAAAACGAGGATCCAACGTCGCTTGCTTACGAATACCCAATTTAGAAGTTAATTCTCTATACTTCACGATATCGTTCTTTGCAACATAACGTAGAAAACGTTTACGCTTACCGACCATGTTCAATAATGCCCTACGAGCCGAATGGTCTTTGTGGTTTTTATGCAAGTGCGCAGATAATTCGTTTACCCGAAAGGTTAATAAAGCAATCTGTGCTTCTGTAGAGCCGGTATTCGTATCCGCCCCTCCAAATTCAGCGAAAATTTCTTTCTTTTTCTCGCTAGTTAAATATTCTGCCATTTTTAAAATGTTTGGTTACCAAATTGAATCACTATCGATCCTTCTTTAGCGGTTGCAAAGATATGATAAATAACCAAACAATACACGATTTAGAATAAGGAAAAACCATCGATTGCGTTCTTTTTCGGAGAAAATAAGAAAAACCTATAAATTCACGCCAAAGTTAAAGGAAAATAAAGAAGGATTGAATGCCCAATCAATCTTTGAAATGGCATCTTCCACTCCATCTGCCTTGGATTTTTTAATGATTTCTCCATCTACATTTCGTTTTCCCAATCCTGTATATTTAAAACTGAATTGAAATGCATTGCTGATACTCACACCGACAGCAGCCTCATAAGCCAACCCAGTCGATTTATCAAAATCAACAATAAGCTCATTCCCATCAATTTTAGCATTGAAGCTGGAGGCACTAATTAAACTATAACCGACACCGGCTTGCGCAAAAAAGCCAATACCTACCTCTTGTTTTTTGGTATATTTTAATCCCAAAATTAAAGGTAAACTTGAATACTTATAGCCGGTGACCTCTTCAGCATTGTAGGCCTTTTTTAAGGTTTCCTTTGCAGCGTTATTTTGTTTGTTTCGGTTAAAGGAAAAGGCTGCATAACCCGATAGTTTTTCCTGGATGAACGGATAACTATACCCAAGGGCTATAACATACCCGAGCCCCGCAGAAGACCCAAACCCGCCGTTATTGATTACTATATCTTTTTCCTGTCCAAATTCGCCTATTGGTAGAACTAGCCCTGCCTCTATTGTTAAATTTTGGGCAATAGAAGCGGTCGAAAGGAGAACGCCAATTAAAAACAAGATTAATTTGTTCATCTTTTTTTTTAAGCGATAGTGTAACAAAAAACAAGCCGAACCTTAGGTATAAATTTCAAAATGAGTCGTTTCTAGTTTTTTCCGCAAGGAAATACCCTTAGTATGCATAATTCTATCTAACTTTCCAGCTCGAATCAAATACAATAAAATGATTAAGATAAATAAAGTTGCAGTTTTAGGATCTGGAGTCATGGGATCTGGAATTGCTTGCCACCTAGCTAATGCGGGTTTTCAAGTTTTACTATTAGATATCGTTCCTTTTGACCTCAAAGAAACGGAAAAGAATAATCCTGCAGCACGGAACCGTATTGTCAATGCTTCTCTAAAGGCATCTATCAAATCAAAGCCTGCACCACTCTACGATAATGCGTTTGCTTCTCGAATCCAAACGGGTAACTTTGATGATAATATGAAAGACATCAAAGACTGTGATTGGATTATTGAAGTGGTCGTAGAACGTCTAGATATCAAGCACCAAGTTTTTGCAAATGTAGAAAAGTATAGAAAACCGGGAACGATTGTCTCCTCAAACACTTCGGGTATTCCAATTCACATGATGTTGGAAGGAAGAAGTGATGATTTTAAGCAACACTTTTTGGGGACTCACTTTTTTAATCCTCCTCGTTACTTAAAGCTACTTGAAGTCATTCCTACACCGGACACCAAGCAAGAGGTCATTGACTTCTTCATGGCTTTTGGAGATGAGTATCTTGGCAAAAAGACTGTGCTTTGTAAAGATACACCTGCTTTTATCGCGAATAGAGTTGGGGTCTATACCATGGCAAAGATTTATCAGCTTACGCAAAAATTAGGGCTAACTATCACCGAAACGGATAAACTGACTGGCCCAGCCATTGGGAGACCGCGAACGGGTACTTTTAGGTTGGGAGATTTAGTCGGTCATGATACAGCCGTTCATGTCATAAATGGAATTCGGGAGAATTGCCCAAATGATGAACAAGCCGGTAATTTTGTGATTCCCGATTATTTACAATTTTTAATTGACAACAAATTTTTGGGCAACAAAACCCGAAAAGGTTTTTATGAAAGAACCAAAGAAAAAGATGCAAAGGGACGTAGGATAATCTTAGCACTTGACTTGGACACTAAAGAATATAAGCCAAGCCAAAGACCAAACATAGAAAGTCTAAAAGACGTTAAAAATATTGATACGCTCGAAGGTAGAATTAAATATTTTTTCAGATCTAACGACAAAGGTGCTCAACTGGTAAAAGAATCTTTATTAGGTCTTTTTGCTTATGTATCCAACAGGATTCCAGAAATTGCTGATGATTTGTATGCGATTGATGATGCGCTAAAAGCCGGTTTTGGCTGGGATGTCGGACCTTTTGAATATTGGGATATGATCGGTGTTCAAAAAGGGATTGATTTAGCGGAAGCACAAGGAGAGTCTATCTCCCAATGGGTTAAAGATATGGTAACTTCTGGCAAAACATCTTTCTATACTGTTGAGAATCAACAGCCTAGGTACTTTAATATTAAGAATAAAGGGTATGAAAGTATTCCAGGTAGAGAAGGTATTGTTATTTTAGAACACTATCGAGATAATGAATTGATTTTTGAAAACCCAGAAGTTCATGTTCATGATATTGGCGATGGCGTATTATGCTTAGAGTTTAAAAGCAAGATGAATGCTATTGGTGAAGGTATTCTTCGTGGTATTAACGATACGATTGATATTGCAGAGCAAGGGCCTTGGAAAGGAATTGTCATAGGGAATAATGCTAAGAATTTTACCGTGGGTGCTAACTTGCAGTTAGTAGCAATGTTGGCTTATGAACAAGAGTTTGAAGAGTTAAATATGGCCGTTAATTTATTTCAGCAAACGGCCATGCGTGTGCGTCATTCATCCATTCCCGTGGTCATGGCGACGCAAGGGTATGTGTTTGGCGGAGGCTGCGAATTAGCCATGCATTGTGATGCCGTTATGGCGGGTGCTGAATCCTATATCGGTCTTGTAGAAGTAGGAGTCGGTTTGATTCCTGGAGGAGGGGGCACTAAAGAATTTGCTTTAAGAGCTGCCAATGAATTTGACCCAGGTCTAGTCCAAATCCCTACTTTGATAGAAAGATTTAAGACAATTGCTTTAGCATCCGTTGCTACTTCAGCGGACCAGGCATTTACGATGGGCTATTTAGATCCTGCCAAGGACCAGACTGTTATCAATACGCCAAAGGCAATATCTAGAGCTAAAGACAAAGTTTTAGAATTGGCTAAACATTATGTTCAGCCAACGATGGATGATGTATATGTGCTTGGAAGAAGAGGATTGGGTGCTTTATATATGGCCGTCAACGAACTAAAACTAGGCAAATATGCTTCAGAACATGATGCTTTGATTGCTCAAAAAGTAGCTTATGTGATGTGTGGAGGTGATTTAACTGGCCCTCAGAAAGTGTCACAGCAATATCTATTGGATATAGAAAGAGAAGCTTTCTTAAGTCTATTAGGGACCCAAAAGACATTGGAACGTATTGAGCATATGTTGAAGACGAATAAACCATTGCGTAACTAGAATTTGGCTTTGCTAAGGCCTTTTTCTCCGCCTTTTTTATGTTGAAAAAAACTTGCTTATTTGTTCACTTTTGATCATCGCTATCTGAAAAGTTCAATTTATTTTGATACCTTTGCGTTATAATTACACTACATACTATTTAAATGCTATTATTCCTAAAAAAAGTACTTCCCCTATTATGCCTAATGGGGTCATTAAGCTTGTCTGCCCAAATAAACTTCAGTGCCAATACTCACGAAACGGAGTTTGATTTCCCATTTGGCTATGGATCTAATTTAGGGGTATATACTGGCTGGTCAGACCAAGATCTAGCTGCCTTAATTGCTGGAGACCCTGACAAAGGACTCATAGGAGCCAGTGGCAACACGCTACGCCCTACCCTCCCAGAAAATTTTCTCGAAGCTTGGGGATACGAAATTCGTAAGGATGC
>CAYRVZ010000258.1:0-4249 GCA_964427815.1 uncultured Saprospiraceae bacterium
ACGAAATCAACCCGTACCATCGTCCAAGAACAGCGGACATGGATACACTTGCGCAAAAAATTAAAGACGCAGAAAATATTATTTTGGGCATGGGGATCTATAATTATTCTATCAGTGACGCACTCAAAATTATTTTGGATAATTGTTTTGCCGGTTCTACTGGTAAATTTTATGGGCTTCTGACAGCAGCAGGCGGAGATCGCTCCTACTTGGCAACCATGAATTTGACCCAAATCTGTATGAATCAATACAGAATGATACAACTACCCCGCATTATTTATGCAACGGGTAGTGATTTTGTAGGAGATGATATTTCTAATGAAGAATTACTTGAACGATTGACTAGTTTTGCTAGTGACTTCTATACGATTGGGACTAAGTTATTAAGTTAACAATCGGCAAATCAACGTCCGAAGGACAAATGAACGCCGCAGGCATTGAACGTCCGAAGGACAAAATGAACGCCGCAGGCATTGAACGTCCGAAGGACAAAATGAACGCCGCAGGCATTTGAACGTCCGAAGGACAAAATGAACGTCCGAAGGACAAAATATTACTTTGCCTCCACTTTTTGTACGGCCTCCATTTTCTTCTCTTCTACCAATTGGTTAATCTCCTGCCCTAGCAAGTTAATAATTCGCGCACTAAGATCGAGTTCCACTAAAATTTGTTCTTTGGTATCAGTAAATTTTTCTTTAGCAGCAATAAAGAGGTCTTTATAATATGCAACACCGTCATTCATGTTGTTAACAAATCGGGTTAAATATTTTTCTTGTTTTTTGTTCATTTCTGTCTTTGACTCTTTGATCTTATCCTTCAAATAATCGATGTACATTTTCAATTCTTTGATGTACATATTGGGTCGATCCAATCTAGAAATTACATTATTGTAACCATAAGCATGTCCCATCATTTCTTCCAGGCTTACTTGCTTATCAAAGTAGGCCATGTTGGGTCCTGGACAAACTAAAACAGCTTGTTTTTCAACCGTATTTTTGGCTCCTGTGACTAGGATAGCTGAAGTACCTAATCCAACACAAAGGCAAGATTTCTCTACGATTTTATTAAAGGCAATATCGTATTGATTTTGCTCAAGCGCTAAGTTATCTAATTCTGCTATTTTTAATTTCTGGTACTTTCTGGAGGCGGCACAAATGGGTTTCTCTGTAAACTCCGTATTATACGTCAAAAACTGCCTTGGGCAAGGGCTACCGGGTCTTCCTGCGGCAATCAGCGCCTCCTTTTCGGCATCTTTGGTATTTCCACGAAGGCTGTTAAAAGGAATACCTAATGGCGAAATCCCACTAACATACAAGTCTTTTTCTTTTGCGGATGCCAATAAGTCCATAGTTTTGTCATCTACTAAGGTCGCCTCAGGCACTAATAAAAAAGGAGTGCCCCACCCTACTGAATCCACTTGATAATGATCTAATAAAAATTCGTGTTCTTCTGCTGTACCAACTCCCCCCTGTGCCGTTATTTTTAAGGCTAAAACTTCTGTCGGAATGACCCTTTCTTTGCGTACAAGGGCTGCCTTTAAAATATCAAAAACCTCACTACGCAGTGCATCTTTCTTTTCTTTAAATTCTTCTAAGATTGGCCCTAATAAAAAACCATCTGTTGCGAAAGCATGACCACCACAATTCAACCCAGACTCTATCCTAAACTCCGATACCCAAAGCCCTTTTTTGGCAAGAAACTTCCCTTGAATAATCGCTGACCGATAATCACTGACTTTTAATACAATCTTCTTTTTGATGAAGCCATCCTTCGTCGGATAAAAACCGTCAAAACTTTCGGCATAGCCATACAGCCTAGGATTCATTCCTGCTGAAAATATGAGAGAAGAAGATAAATCACTATTGGCAAAACCTCGAATTCCTGCAAAAGCATCATTAAATTCAATCGGTAACTTTTCCCCATTTTTATAGTTCACTTGATCTACTTTAGTCATGATGTTAACGTCAATAGACCCCATCGTGAAACTATCCTTTGCCCATTTTTTAATCGCATCAATACTGGGTAATTTACTCGTCAATTCTAAAAATTCTCTTTTTATTGCCGAAGAATCAGGCAGCATATCCAAATACTTTTTAAACTCACTGCCCTTTTCCAGCGTAGAAGCTTTAACCTCTTCAAATTTCTTGGTAGCCAAATCATTCATCAAGTTCAGATACGCAGTGATTCGCTTGGCTCGATAATCCTCAATTTTAGTATTTATCTCTTCGTAGGGCAGATTAAGACGGTCGCAATAAGCCTTTCTCAATTTTTCGATTAAGATGTCGTCCCCTATCGAAATCACTGAACTTATCCCGTACTGTGCCACCTTTGCAGGAGTATCCATTGTAAAACCTAGCCCCATTACAGGGATGTGAAGCGAATGAGCCTTAATCATGGTCGAGTTTTTAACGTATTGAATCAAACAGAATATTTTACCTTCGCAAAGGTAAAGTATTACTTCTTACTGAACGTATATTTTACTTAAATTTGTGTTCAAGCACTGTATTATTGATATATCATCTTACTACTGGAACACGGATCTACACAGATTTTTCTACAGTAAGATGGGTAATTTATTATCTTTACGGTTCAAAATCAATTTTTGTGGAAACACTCAGCTTATACGAACTAAACGAATTTATCCGTCAGGTGGTGACTTTGAATTTTGGTCAAGAGATGTGGGTAACCTGTGAGATTAGTCAATTGAATCTATCTAGAGGTCATCGTTATCTAGAGTTGGTACAAAAAGACGAAGACACACAGGACGTCGTGGCAAGGATGGGGGCTGTTATCTGGTCTGGGGACTATGCCATCATGTGGAGAAAGCATCGAAATACCTTGGTATCTGTACTTGCAGAATCTAATCAAGTTCGGCTTCAAGTTAAAGTTGATTTTCATGAGCGTTTTGGGATGAAGTTAATGATTAAGGATATAGACCTTAATTATTCGATGGGACAATTTGCCGAAAGGAGATTATTGATCATCCGTCAACTCGAAAAGGAAGAATTGTTATATGTTAACGAATCATTGTCTTTGCCACGTTCCATTCAACGGATAGCAGTGATCAGTTCTGAGACCGCAGCAGGATTTGCGGATTATAGAGCGCATTTGGAAGAGAATGAATATGGCTACGATTATAGGACGCACTTATTTCCAGCAGCCATGCAAGGTAAGCAAGTCGAGCCGGAGATTTTGACCCAATTAGCTATCATTAAAAAAAGGAAAAAAGAATTTGATGTAGTTGTCATTATAAGAGGAGGTGGTTCAAAAATAGATTTAGCGGACTTTGATAGTTATGCTTTGGGTAAGATGATTGCCACTTTTCCAATGCCCGTTTTCACGGGGATTGGGCATGAGATTGATGAATCGGTCATTGACTTGGTCGCTGCAAAATCCTTTAAAACGCCTACGGCCGTTGCAGGGTATCTCATCCAACATAATTTGGAAACAGAACAAGAGATTTTGACGATAGAACATGAAGTGGCTCAGCTTGCGCAAAATATCCTTTCGGAAAAAAGGCATGAACTTGAAAATGTTCAACAATTCATTCCGCTCATGGTAAAAGGGATTTTACAGCGTTCTATTTTGGCTTTACAGCAAATGGATATAAATTTGAATCGAGTTTTCGCGCAAGCTCATAAGGAGCAGGAACAAAAACTTGCTCACATATTAGCATTGATAGATACAACGAAACCCGATAGGATTCTTAAAAAAGGCTATAGTATTACTTATCTAGAGGGGCAACCCGTTACGAAAATTCATACACTCAAAGTAGGAGACACCATCCAAACACACGTCTTGGAAGGCATTTTGCATTCAAAAATCAATAAAATCGAAAAAAATGGCTAAGAAAAAAATTACTTTTGAAAGTGCAATGGAAGAGCTTCAGGCGATCTATGACGAATTAGATCAAGGTGCGGTGGGACTTGATGAATTGGAGACCAAAATGAAACGCGTCAAAGTCCTTTCTAATTTTTGTCAAAGAAAACTAAGAGATATTGAAGCGATAATTTCAAAAAACTAGAAGGAGGGATGACACATGGATGACGCGGATTTTACAGATTTGCGTGGAATATGAGGGATGGGACTCGGAGGACGGAATCACCAGTTCTATCTGATATCTTCCAACTAAAGTATGAAAATACTCCTTTTGGCACGATCATCGCAATTGTATATACTGTGTAAGTTTTGGTTAAGAATTGAAAAATTCATTTCAGCTCGTGAAAAGTCACGAGCTTTTTTTATGCCC
>CAYRVZ010000259.1:0-4218 GCA_964427815.1 uncultured Saprospiraceae bacterium
ATTTTTTTCAGTTATGGTTTTTAGCTATAACTAAAACCTTTATTGCAAAATTTGCGGACCATCATCCTTTCGCTGAAAAAGATATGAATAGCATTCAAGCTTTGTATCACAAAACGAAGGCGCCAAATAAAATATATATTACGACTGAAAAGGATGCTATCAGATTGGATGCGCATCGACAATATATTCTTGATAATAAAATGCCTATTTTTATTTTACCAACTGCAGTGTCTTTCTTATTTGAACAAAAAGAAGTGTTTGAAAAAGAAATCAAAGATTTTTTGTTGGCATTCAAGGTGTAATTATTTATCCATCAATAAACTGTTCTCTTGATGAAATTACCTTCTGAGTCATCAATAAAATCTGAAATATTCTTATTGATGCTGTATCGGGGATATCAAGAGGCTTTAAAGAAGTAGTCAAGTCATAAAATTATAGAGGACGAAAGTTTACTACACTAAATTTTGTATTGTGAATTATGAAAAAAAAGGGCTAAAAAGCCTGATTTATAATTACTCATTAGCCGTTTGGTTTCGCAGTTAGTCATTACGGGGTATAAGTTTTGTTCAAACCCTTTTTTTTCATAACTTTGTGTATTCAAAAAAATAGATATATGAAAAAGTATGCTTTCTTATTGGCTTTTAGCCTTTTCTTTTTTGCATGTGACCCTGCCGATGTGCAAAAGACCATGGAAATCTTAACCACTACTGAATTAACAAGTGCAGAGGCTGGCTCAGGTTTGAAAGAGGCGTTGACCTTAGGAATTAAGCGGGGTTCAAATGTTCTTTCGTCGAAAGACGGTTATTTTAAAAGTTCATATAAAATTTTACTGCCACCAGAGGCACGAAAAATTACCACGAAACTCCAAAATATCCCAGGTTTTACGAACATAGAGGATGTCATTTTAGAAAAAATTAATAGAGGAGCAGAGGATGCAGCTCAAAAAGCAAAACCAATTTTTATTTCAGCGATAAAGCAAATGACTTTTTCAGATGCACTCAATATTCTGATGGGAGGTAATGATGCTGCAACCAAGTACCTCAAAAAGGCTACCTATAATCAACTGTATAAAGAGTTTAATCCAGTGATAATTAAATCATTAGATAAGTTTCAGGCTAGGAAGTATTGGGGGGATGCTGTAAATACTTATAATCGTATTCCGCTAGTTAAGAAGGTGAATTCAAACCTAGATGACTATGTGACGAAGCAGGCACTTGCAGGGTTGTTTACCATGGTTCAGAAGGAAGAATACAGTATTAGAAAGGATAAATCAAAAAGGATCACAGGTTTATTAAAGAAAGTCTTTGCAAAACAAGATAATAAATAGTGTCTATGTTAAGAGAAAATAAGTGGAGTCGAATCCTGACACTTGTATTTAGTGTACTGGTTGTAGCAGTAGTGGTTTATTTTTTGGGAGACATACTGGTTTATGTGGTTATTGCTTGGGTTTTATCTATGATAGGGCGTCCGGTAATGAAGTTTCTTTTAGAGAAGCTTCGGTTGAATCGACTAAAAAGTGGTTCAACACTTGCCTCAATTGTCGTCTTACTGTTATTTGGGCTAACCTTCTGGGCGCTGATAGCTTTATTTTTCCCTAAGTTTATTGAACAAGCTAGTGTATTGAGTTATTTAAACACCAATAATATTGCAGAGGCTATGGCAGAGCCACTTGCCCAACTAGACACATGGCTAGTTAAGGTACATATCTTTCAACCAGAGCAATCTGTCGTTCATGAAATTGAAGGAGACATTAAGTCTCTTTTTGGACCAGCCCAAATTGGAAAATTGTTTACTGATATCTTTTCTTTAGCGTCAAGTCTTCTTTTCGGAGCTTTTGCAGTTGTTTTTATCTTATTTTTCTTCTTGAAAGAAGATGGATTAATGTTGGGCTTTTTACATGCAGTTAGTCCAAAGAAATATGATACAAATTTAACCCATGCAGTAGAAAAAATGACTCGCTTATTGTCCCGGTATTTTGTTGGAATTAGTTTGCAAATTTTAACGGTGACAACCCTAGTCAGCGTTGGTTTGGGACTGCTTGGTATAGAAAATGCCTTTTTAATAGGCCTTTTTGCCGCTTTTATCAATTTGATACCCTACTTAGGGCCAATGCTTGGAGCCATCTTTGGGATGTTTATTGTGATTTCCTCTGGAATAGAAGTAGATTTTTATGATGTGACTGTTCCTAAATTATGGCGGATAGCTATTGTCTTTAGTGCTGTACAGGTTTTGGATAATTTTGTTTTACAGCCCCAAATTTTTGCAAAAAGTGTCTTAGCGCATCCTTTGGAAATTTTTATTGTTATTTTGATTGGAGGCAACCTAGGCGGTGTTTTTGGGATGATTGTGGCTATACCTTTTTATTCAGTTATACGTGTTATGGCCAATGTCTTTTTAAAAGAATTTGAAGTCGTACAGCGCTTGACCACTCGAATGGATGAGATTGAGTGAAGAAAAAAAGAACTCTTTTGGGATAAAGTATAATAAAGCACATTTTCCGCAACGAAAAACATATCTTTGTAGTTGATCATGAAAGACAAAAGTTCACGTAACAAGATATTAGAGAGATTTTACTTTGCAAAAAGGGACGGTAAAAAACTATTTGTGGTACTTATCGACCCAGACAAATCAGCGACTGAATTGTTATCAAGTATTGTGGATAAAGCAATTCAAGCTCAGGTTGATCTGTTTTTTGTAGGGGGTAGCTTGATGATGGAAAATGAATTAACAAGATGTCTAAATACAATAAAGGCTTCTTCTGATATTCCTTCTGTTCTTTTTCCAGGCAATCCTATCCAACTGAATGAAAACGCTGATGCGCTGTTGTATCTGAGCCTAATTTCTGGACGTAATCCTGAGTTTTTAATTGGTAATCATGTTATTGCGGCACCCTTTCTAAAAAGAAGTAGCTTAGAGATAATGTCAACGGGATACATGCTCATTGATGGTGGAGCACCCACGACAGTCAGTTATATCAGTAATACATTCCCAATTCCAGCTGACAAACCAGAAATAGCTGTAGCAACTGCTATTGCAGGAGAGTTACTTGGACTAAAATTATTGTATTTGGACGCTGGTAGTGGTGCAAAAAAGGCCGTGTCTCCTGAAATGATAAAAAGTGTGCGGCAAGCGGTTGATCTTCCAATAATTGTAGGAGGCGGAATTCGGACATCAGAGCAGGCTGCTTTGGCTGCTCAAGCAGGAGCAGATGTTATTGTTGTCGGTAACCAGTTGGAAAAAAACGCCTCACTAGTATATGAAATGGCTAAGGCGGTTCATGCTGTCAAACTAAAGTAGCTTTTGATTTGCCCGCATAAATGTTAAATAACCTAATTTTTAGGCAACCTTTTAATTAAAAGTCTATCTTTATAAAAAAAAGATGAAGATAATAATTATTCTTTTATTGTTTGCTCAAATTTCTTTTGGGCAAATTGGGACCATCTCTTACGAGAAAATAACCAAGTTCGTCATAACAGACGATATGCCTGAAATGATTAAAAAGATGAATATCCCTGACCTAAAGTCATCTTTTCAATTGGCCTTTTCAGAAAATACCGCACTCTACAAGAATGTAGAAAAGGAGATACTAGAATCTGATTCTAAAATTATTACTATGGGTGGAAATGCAGATTATTATTTGTATACAGATAGAGTCGAAAAAAAGATAACGGAGCAAATGGAGTTTTTGGGGAAGAAGTTTTTGATATCTGGAGATATGGAAAAGCAAAAGTGGAAAGTAACAGGGGAATCTAAAATTGTATTAGGACATCCCTGTTTAAAAGCGGTAAAGACAGATACCTTAAGCCAAACTACGGCTTGGTTCGCTATGGATATAAAGGTACCTCTAGGACCAGGACATTACGGACAATTGCCGGGTTTGATTTTAGAGGTAAGTAATGGAAAAACACTTTTTATTAAGGCAACGCACATTGATTTAGAAAAATCGCTCCCGTTTAAAAAACCAAAAAAAGGCAAAAAAGTAACCAGAGCAGAATATAAGCAAATTCAAAAGGAGAAGTTGGAGGAGTTGAAATCAGAAAGAAGCGGTTCTCAGGGCTCACGTGTTATTACAATTGGTGGTTAAATTTTTAGGTAAATGTATAGACCTTTTATTTTTATTGTCCTTTTCTTATTTGTTTTCCAAAATCAATCTACAGGACAGTCTTGTAAGATTTCGGGGAAAGTTATTGATACTTTGGGGCAACCTATTGAAGGAGC
>CAYRVZ010000260.1:0-4217 GCA_964427815.1 uncultured Saprospiraceae bacterium
AATTATCTTAACGTTTCAAAAAAGGCTGCTTTTTAAAATCCATCCCCTTAACCCCTCTTAATCCCCCTGAATAATCGCCTCGACTTTATCCATTTCCAAGTCCGTTTCAGAAAGGATATCATGAATAGAATATGAAATAGGAAAGTGAGGTTTAACACCTGAGCCAGTATTTTCCGCAACTTTTAGATTGATATGATATAAAGGAATTCTAAATTCTATTTTCGAATTAGGGAGTCGGATGATAGGGTAGTAGTAGGCATTTAAGTCATTCTCTCCGCCTCCTGTTTCTTGACCTATAAGCTTGGCTTTACTTTTATATTTTAAAATAGAAGCGGTATTAGAAGCAGTAGAAGCGGTAAACCCATTTATCAAGATAAATAATTGACCCTCATAATGAAGATGTTTGTTTTTTCGGATATGGATGGTCTTGAATCGAGGTTTTAGGCTTGGGCGTCTGCCCGCAATTAAATCTCCGAAGATAAAGTTCAAGACATGTCCAAACTTGGAAGAAGTCTTGGCATATTTGAAGACAGGGCCTTTGGTTTTTGTAACAGCATAGGTATATTTATCGGGAATAAAGAAGGATTGTAGTACAGCCCCAGCAGATGCATCTCCACCTAGATTATCCCGTAAATCTAAAACAAGTGTCCGATAGCCTATTTTTATGACCTTTTTAATGGCTTTTTTATAACGTATTTTACTCTGCCATCTGCCTATTATTGGAAAAACAGTACTAAAGGATTTTATTTTAAGAACCGCCAATTGATTGAGCGTGTCAAAAGATAGAATAATATGAGGACCAATTTTTTGACCGTCGGGTTCTTTTTGTATAGGTTTTTGGGGAGCAGGAATATTACGTCTTTCGATATAGATTGTATCTGAATAGTTTATAGGGGAAACTAGCCCATAGGTTTTAACCGTATCCGAATCAAAATAATATTGATAGAGATAACTAAAGGAGGTCCAACTTTGCAAGTATCTGTCCATAAAAGAATCATGGTGTCCATCCTGGGAACGGTATTTTTTGAATCTTTGAAGGATTTCTTTCATGGGATGTCCATTGATAGAAACGATTGGGCTTCTTGATAAATTAGAGGTACTATCTGCGAGGTCTTTCTTTATCCAAAGTTTGTCCTTTTTATTAAAAATTGTAAAAGGTATGATTTGCCCATTATGTTTGAAAACGGACTTGGAAACATGGGTATGAATACAACCAACTTGCTTAAAAATCAGTCGCATTTTTTTTTCAAGTTCCATAGCACCAAGACTATCTCCAGGTGCAAAAGCTAATAAAGCAAATAGATTATCTAACGAATCTTGTTGAATGTACCTAAATGTACTCGGATGTAAATCATATAAAGCATTTTTAAAAAACTGTAGATCATTATTTAATTCAATTAAGCTGGGTTGCTGTGCAAGAGCTTTAAAATTAGACAAGAACAATAAAAGTAGAACTAGATTTTTCATCTATTAGATTTGGTCCTGCATACGGTTTATTAATATTGACGCCAAATAATATAACGTGCCAAAGTGATAAGCGATGGATGGCTATGCGCCCAATTCTATAGCTCGGTCCAAAGCCGCTTGAGCTCCTTTTTTAATTCCTTCAGCAAGCGAAGATTGGTCAAAAGATTGGATAGCGGCTTCTGTTGTACCCCCTTTAGAACTGACCATCTTAATCCAGTCTTGGCAGCTTCTATCGGATTGTTCAAAAAGAGAAATAGCCCCTCTAAATGTCTGATAGACCAATAATTGAGCGGAAGAGTCAGAGAAACCCATCTCTAAAGCTGCCTCTTTTAAGGCATTGATAAAGTAAAAAACATAAGCGGGTCCACTGCCAGAAATGGCTGTACCGGCATCTATTTTATGCTCCTTACTGACAAAAATGGCCTTTCCTGTGGTATTTAATAAATTTTGAACCATGACTAGTTCTATGCGGGTTACTTCATCCGTAGAAGTATATACGGTCATTCCTTTACCTATTTGAGCGGGCAGGTTGGGCATGGCTCGTATTATTTTGACAATACCTAATTCTTTTCTAATAGAGGCTATCTGAACACCGGCCATTATCGAGATCACCAATTGCTGTGGATCTACTAGCGGTTTTATTTGTGCAAATAGTTCGTGGGAAGATTGGGGCTTTACAGCCAAAACAATGATGTCTGCCTTCGGAACACAATCACTAGGATTAGTGAATACCAACCCAATTTTTTCTTTTTCTAAAGTTTGTACTCTTTCCGAAAGGGCCTCCAAAATCATCACCTTGTCTGGCGTAGCTGAATGAGAACGAATAAAACTCCGAGCGAATGTTGCGCCCATATTACCTCCTCCTATTATTAATATTCTCATTTACTTAAGGGTTTACTTTCGGACAATTTTTCGTGTTTTTCGATTATTGCCCTGTGTTAGTGAGAGGAGATACATGCCCGTTGGTAAGTTAGATAAATCTACCTTTCCCGACTGTATGCCATCTCTTGTCGAATTCAATTTTTGGGTGTAGAATAATTGACCATGCATGTTATATAGTTTAAGCTTAATTGGGCCATATTCTGGGGTGTCGTATTCATAAAAAAACCAATCTTCAGTCAAATTCGATTTGACACGTAGAGCCAACGGTTCGAGTATGTTTCCGATACAGAAAGACTCAATTTTAGGAATTAGATTTTTAATATTAAGAGTCCCATTGCTGACCGATTTATCTTTCAAAGCAGCTAACGGATCCGTGCTTTTTAATAGCCAATCTTTGACCAAAAGTGCGGCTTCACTAGGATTGGTTTTAATGTAATTCGCCCATCTTTCGCAAGGATAGCTATAAATCAATGCAACTGCTCCTGCAATATGAGGTGTTGCCAAACTGGTTCCTCCACTTTCGGAATAGGAGTCATCTGGGCCCTGCGTAGTGAGGATATATCTACCTGGAGCGGCTAAATCAACATGTGTAGAACCAAAAGCCCCAGCGCGATTTCCTATATTATCAATGGCAGTTGCAGCGATTAAAAATTCTTGAGGACAAGTGGTGGGCATATCCCCAACGATATCTACATTTACTGAATTTGCGTTACTGGTGGCGGCAATAGTCAATATGCCCACTGCACCAAGTGAATCCATATATTCACACCATTGAGTAAGGCCTGGGCTGTCTTCTGGTCTAGCATTATCTTGACCAAAAGATTCATTGACAGCAACGATAAAAGCCCCTTTTGCTCCTTTTGTTTCATTGTATAACTTGCGTTGTGCTATTAGGTAGTCAAAGGCAACAAAGTAAGAGGCTATATTGTCTTTAATAAAGGTGATTGGCATTAATTTTATGTCCCAATTCACTCCAGATATTCCCAATCCATTATTGCCTTTTGCGCCGATGACACCCGTGATTTCTGTTCCATGTTCATCATAAAAATGACTGTCATCAAGTGCGATTGCATTCCATCCCGTAAAATCATCGACGTACCCATTGTTATCATTATCAATACCATCACTTGGAATTTCTTGATAATTATGCCAAATATTCTCAATTAAATCAGGATGGTTCAAGGAAGTACCACTCTCCATGACGGCCACCACAATCGTATCCCCTAGTGCGGTCACGCCACCCGTAGTATGCGCCCAGAAGTCTTCTGCACCGATGTTTTTCATTCCCCACTGCTGGTTGTAACTAGGGTCATTGGGGACAGTTCGATCGGTGACATTTACTTTGTTTGGGGTGACCCATATTATATCTTTATCCTTTAATAATTGTCGTTCTATTTCCTTAAAGGAATGAATGTTACTATCAAAAGTCAATACCGCCATGTTAAACGGAATTGATATGACCGATTTGAAATGTAAAGAGGCCGCTTTTTGAGTAAAATACTTTTTCTGCCAATTTTGTATATCTAATTCAGCCTGAAAACGGACCACCACTTCTGTTTGGTTCGCTTGCGCAAAAATAGAGAGAGACCCAAGAAGGATTACAAAGACCAAGTATAGACTACGTTTCATTTAGAAGTTTTTATGCGCTAATATAACGCTAAAAGTAACAAAGTCGTTTTTTGAAAAGAAATTAAAGTATGATTTGCTACCTTTTTTTGTAAGATTAAGAATAAACTAATATCGTGTCCAATAAATATTAAATTTTCAATATATTAATTTGTTTTAACGTTTAAATAACTCCTTAAATGTTGGTCGTTCTTTTTTTCATTCATCACTTCATTAATTAGGTTATGAACTCTTACATTTAC
>CAYRVZ010000261.1:0-4206 GCA_964427815.1 uncultured Saprospiraceae bacterium
TAAGCAAGTTCCTAAATCACTGATAGACAATGCTATAGATAAAATACCCGAAGAAGCATACCTAGAAACATTACGTGAATTAATGAAGCGTAAGAATCGAGAATATGGCAATAAACCGCATCAACTCTATGCCAAGCTCTATCTTTTTTTCACACAAAAAGGATATGAGTCCCATTTGTTTAGAGCGGTTTTTAATGAATTGTTTCCCAAGAAAAACTGAGCCATGGATTTAAAAAAAATGTCTTTAGAAGTGGGTGCGCTTGCGCAAAAAGTCGGAATCTATATTAAAAATCAACAAGGCTTGGTTACCGCAGATAAAATCTCCGACAAGTCGCTCAATAATTTAGTTTCGTATGTCGATAAAGAAGCCGAAAAGAGGCTAGTCAAAGCATTACAAAAAATACTGCCAGAAGCTGGATTTTTGACTGAAGAAGCAACCATCAAGCAAGATACCAAATCATTGAAATGGGTCATTGACCCATTAGATGGTACTACAAATTTTTTATTTGGTTTGCCGATTTATTCCGTTAGTATTGCCTTAGTAGATGGAGAAGATATTTTACTAGGCGTGGTTTTTGTTCCAGAACTAAATGAATTATTTTCGGCAACGAAAGGAGGTGGTTCTTTTTTGAATGGGCAGCCTATTCATGTTTCTAAAACCAAGAATTTAACTGAATCCTTAGCCGCAACGGGGATGCCCTATTACAAATTCGATCATTTAGATCGCTACATGAAGATGTTTCACAAATACCTTCGTGGGACTCGTGGTTTGCGCCGTATGGGCTCTGCTGCGGTGGACTTAGCCTATGTCGCCTGTGGTCGCTTTGATTTTTATTTTGAATTTGATTTGAATCCTTGGGATGTAGCTGCTGGCTTGTTGCTGGTAGAAGAGGCTGGGGGCAAAACCTCCAATTTTAATGGGCAAAAATCTGCGCTTCCAGCCGAAGAGATTTTGGCATCAAATGGGGTTTTGCATTCGGATGTATTGGAATAAGTATAAGCCTACAAGTTCATTTTTTTTGATTGAATTGTCTATCACAAGAAAGCACTTTAAATTCATTCGATTGATTTTGTTGTTTGGTTTGCTGTTGTCTTGCTACAGAATATAGTTCCCGCACTGTACGCATTCCTATGTAATCTAATAGATCACAAACTTAGTTGAGATTAAGCCCTTACTGACAGGATAAAATTACATTTTCGGAGGGAACTAAAGAAATATACACCAACCAACCGGTCATTTACAAAAAATAAATTCCTTTTATTTTTTTGAAGCGACAGCCACTTTTTTGCCATTAACCTTCGACTCAACTGGTTGCTCAAAATAGCTCAATAAATCTCGAAGTGTCTTTTTTAGTTCCTTTCTATGAACAATCAAATCTAAAAACCCGTGATCCATTAAAAATTCTGAAGACTGAAAACCTTCTGGTAATTCCTTTTTAATGACGTCTTTGATGACTCTCGGTCCAGCAAAACCAATTAATGCGCCAGGTTCCGCAATATTAATATCCCCGAGCATGGCATACGAAGCCGAGACACCTCCTGTCGTAGGATCGGTCATCAAGGAAAAATAAGGGATGCTTGCTTTTGCCAGTTGGCTGAGTTTGGCGGAAGTCTTAGCCATTTGCATAAGCGAAAAAGCGGACTCCATCATCCTAGCTCCACCCGACTTGGAGATAATCATAAAGGGTGTTTTGTGTTTGATACTATAATCAATCGCTCTTGCAATCTTCTCCCCTACCACAGAACCCATCGAACCTCCAATAAACCTAAAATCCATGATGGCAATCGTGATGGGATACTTATTGATTTTCCCAGTGACCACAGTGATGGCATCTGAAAGACCAGTTGTTGCTTTTGCTTTTTCTATCCGCCCCGAATAGGACTTCAAGTCGGTAAACTCTAGAAAATCAAAACTCGTCAAATTTTCAAACAGTTTTTCTGTTTCAGAAGCAAACAATATTTTAATATATTCTGGCGAGCCAATGGGCAAATGGTAGGCACATTTTGGACAGACATAAAATTCTTTTTCGAGTTCCTCTTTAGTAAAAGTACCTTTACATTTTTTGCAATTAATCCACATCCCATCAGGAGCGCCTTTTTTACTACTTGTAGATGTCGTAACCCCCTTCCTAAACCTATCAAACCATCCCATTCTTCTATATTTTTATAGAATGTATTTACACACATTCCTATTAGCAAAAAAAGTAGTTTTTGCTATATTATACTGACCCTTCCCTTAAAACGGGTGTTTTTATTTATTTGAACTACAAAAGTAAGTAAAAAAAAAGAAAAGGAAGGCGTTTAGGTCGTTTTCTTCTTTCTCCGTTTGCTTGGCTGGATGACATTGATTTTACCTCTATCTCCGAATAATGCTACAGAAGCTGCATTATAGGCAAGTGCTGCCTCCTCGGCGGTGGCAAACATTCCTAAATGCTTTGTCTCGCCATCGACACCAATAATCGCCCTAAATCGCCCGCCCTTATTGGCATAAACACCCGTATAACCCGTTTTATTAATGACTCTTTTGTTGCGACTTGATTCGGCTCTCGTCCGATATTGCAAATTCTCAACCCGACAATCTAGTTTATCCCCATTGATATAACCAACCAAGCTTCTGTCCTGCTTGGTTCTTACAATAAATTTTTCTGCAATTAATTTATGTAGATAGAGGGTCTGAATCTGGTAAACACCTTTCTTTTTGGTTATATTGCGTTGAAAAACACAACAACCGCTAGAATGCTTTCTGATGTTGTGAATGAAATCTACCTCAACCAAATAGGGATCTGTCAATAAATATTGATACGTTTGTTTATCGACAATAACCTGATCTTTTGAATTTTTTAGCTTAATTTTGACCATCGTTTGGGTATTAGATTTAAAAATCAATTGTATTGATTTGAATCCAAAACCAAAGTGACTTTTCACTTTTATTATGATGATAAATCTAAAAAAGTGCTTATTTATCAGTAATTCATAAACAATCACTTAAACGTTGCCTACACAAGGTAAGGTGCATTAGGCACAAAATCAAAAAATATACAATATTTTTTTTATATGACTAAAAAATCTCTTTTTATCCGCCGAACGTTCGATTTAGCCCATTTATCAAGGGGACGACACTCTCCCAACCCCATGGTGGGCGCTGTCATTGCGCATCAAGGCAAAATCATCGGAGAAGGTTATCACCCCCAATTTGGAAGCAGCCATGCTGAAATAAATGCCATCAAAAACACAACTTGCCAATATTTATTTAAAGAGGCCACTATTTACGTTTCGCTTGAACCTTGTTTTCACACTGGTAAGACGCCACCCTGTGTCGAAGCCATCAAAGCCAACCAATTCAAAGAAGTAGTGATAAGTATCCAGGACCTCAACCCCAAAACGGCTGGGCAATCCATCCAAGCACTCCAATCAAACGGACAGCGCGTGTTTGATAAAATTTTACCGATAGCGGGTCAAAGACTGATTCGGCACTTTGCGACAAACATCCAAAAAAAACGTCCTTATATTATCTTAAAATATGCCGTCTCAGCGGATGGATTTATCGGACAAAAAGGGCAGCAAGTTTGGCTATCTAATGCTTTTTCTAAAAGACTTGTTCATCTTTGGCGCTCGAAGTTGGATGCAATTTTAGTGGGAGGAAACACTGTTCGGATTGACAATCCACAGTTGTCTGCTCGGTATTTTGAAAAGCAGAATCCCATTCGGATAGTGCTATCCAAATCTGGGGACCTCCCTCATGACGCCATAATATTTGATGGACAAACACCTACTCTTATCGCAACGTCAAAAAAAAATATTAAAATACCTCATTCGGAAATTTTACCACTCCAATATTCTGAAAATTATTTAAAACATTTAATGGAGGATCTGCTTGCGCAAAAAAATATTGGGACCCTACTAATTGAAGGAGGCAGGCAAACTTTGCAATCCTTTATTGATGCTGGTCTATGGGATGAGGCTCGGATTATCAAAACAAAAAAAATACTGGGGCATGGAATTTTACAACCGAACTTAAAACAGGCTACTTTTTCCGAAAGGTTCGAAATGGGATCGGATGAGGTCTTCCTTTTTAAAAATAAGTAATTTTGCCTGCGGCGTTCATTTTGTCCTGCGGACGTTCATTTTGCCTGCGGCGTTCATCTTGCCTGCGGCGTTCATTTGTCCTGCGGACGTGACAACGTCAACGCGACCGAAGGAAGCATT
>CAYRVZ010000262.1:0-4155 GCA_964427815.1 uncultured Saprospiraceae bacterium
ACTTTACCAGTACTTCTTCGGGGGAAGATACCTACGCTTGGGACTTTGACGGATTAGGAAATTCTACTTTACAGAATCCTAGTTTCACTTTCCCTGCCGATGGCACTTACAATGTTTGTTTAACCGTTACCAATGCTTGTGGTACAAATACTTTCTGCCAAGATGTAGTCGTTGCGTTAGAACCAATGGCTAATTTTGAGTCTGATCTAACAAATGGATGTGCCCCCTTGACTGTACAATTTACAGACCTCAGCACCCACATCCCAACTTCTTGGGCTTGGACTTTTGAAGGAGGAACACCCGCTACATCGACTGAGCAAAATCCTACAGTCACCTTCAATACACCTGGAGATTATTCTGTAGAATTAATTGTGAATAATGTATCAGGAGTTGATGGATATTTTGCGACAAATTATATACATGTTTCGACTATTCCTACCATTGGCTATACCTTTAACCAAAATGGTTTAGCTGTAGATTTCACCAATTTATCCACTGATGTCGACACCTATTTCTGGGATTTTGGAGGCGATGGTACATCCACAGAAATAAATCCAAGCCATGTCTTCAGTTCTTCAGGCACCTATAGCGTCGTACTTACCACGACCAATGAATGTGGGTCAATAACAGACACTCAAGAAGTAACAGTGGTGGCTAATATTATAGCGCCTGTTGCTGAATTTTCTTCTAACTTTACAGAAGGATGTGCTCCAATTACGATTAATTTCACTGATTTGAGTACCAATACACCGACGGCTTGGGCTTGGACTTTTGAAGGCGGTACTCCCGCAGTTTCAGCAGAACAAAACCCCGTAGTTACTTATACAATCAGTGGTACATATGCGGTTACAATGGTGGCAATCAATGCAGCAGGAACCAGTACAGAAACGAAAACCAGCTATATAACGATAAGCGCCCCACCGATTGCAAATTTTAATCTGAATGACACAGGTTTAGACATTACCCTTACCAATACTTCTCAAGATGCGATTTCGATGATATGGGATTTTGGAGATAATCAAACATCAACAGAAACAAGCCCAACACACCACTATGCAACTGCAGGGACCTATACAGTCACGCTTATTGTGACGAATCCATGCGGACAAGATACAATGGAACAAATTATTAGTATAGGCATACCCCCAATAGCTTCCTTTGAAGCGGATGTCACGACTGGATGTGAATCCATTAGCGTTCAATTTACCAACAATAGCACCTTTGCCACTTCTTATGAATGGACATTCCCTGGCGGCATACCAGCCACATCAACAGAAGCAAACCCAACAGTAATTTATAATACTCCAGGACAATATCCTGTTAGTTTGACAGCTTCAAATAACGCTGGAATTGACACTCAAACTGAGACCAATTATATAACGATTGACGAAACTCCTGTTGCAGGATTCTCCTCGGCACTAAATGGATTAGTGGCAACCTTTACGAATACCACGAATCAAGTTGATTCAATCCATTGGGATTTTGGAGATGGGACTATTTCGACGCAAGTCGATCCCGACCATGCCTATCCTGGACCTGGTAGTTATAACGTTGTCTTATATGTTAATAACTCTTGTGGAGAAGACACGACCTCTCAGGTCATCACGATTGCAGATGCCGATCTCATTGCTGGATTTGAAAGTGACGTTACAGCGGGTTGTGCTTCATTAACCGTTCAGTTTACAGATGTAAGCACACCCAACCCTACTAGTTGGCTCTGGACATTTGAAGGAGGCGAACCCAGTACATCAACGGAACAACATCCGTCTGTTACTTATGCAACTGGAGGTCAATATGAAGTTCAACTAATCGTATCTAATGGGATGGTATCGGATACTATTACCATAGCCAACTACATTTCTGTGGGTGTTCTACCAGTAGCTAATTTTGATTTTATGCCAAATGGTTTTGACATGAATATTACGAATACATCCACCAATGCAGACTCTGTACATTGGGATTTTGGGGATAACCAAACAACAACCTTGTATGCGCCTAATCACCATACTTATACCGCTATCGGCTCCTATACCATTACATTGATTACGACAAATAGCTGTGGTGTCGACACCTCCATACAAGAAGTATATATAGGAGAGCAAGACATTACTGCGGCTTTTGAAGCTGATATCACTACAGGCTGTGCACCAGTCGTTGTACAATTTACGGATTTGACAAATCACAATCCTACCAGTTGGTTATGGACATTTGATGGAGGCGAACCCACCAGCTCCACCGCACAAAATCCGTCTGTTACCTATAACGAATCGGGTCAATTTGCGGTAAAATTAATTGCTACAAATGCATCCGGTAGTGACACCTTAATATTAGATTCCTACATTGTTATTGAGGACAAACCAACAGCCTCTTTTGCTCCTACGGCAAACGGTCTAAGTGTTACTTTTCTTAATCAATCAGAGGGAGCAGATAGCTACTTATGGGTATTCGATGATAACACGAGTAGTGATTCCATATCGCCCATTCATCAATTTGATGACTATGGTTACCACTTAACTACTTTAATAGCCACAAATGACTGTGGCTCAGACACAACCGAGTCCAATGCCTTTATTGGACAAGGCACACCAGAAGTATTCATACAAGCCTCGGACACCGTAGGCTGTGGACCTTTGACCATTGCTTTTAATGCTGTCATTACCAATGCAGATAGTGTCCATTGGATTTTTCCGCAAGGAGATCCGGCTACTTCCTCTGAACTCGAACAAGTGGTAACTTTTAATAATCCAGATATTTATGAGGTTTCCCTAACTGCCTATAATGCTACAGATTCCTTCACTATATATCAAAGTATTAAAGTAGATGCCCAACCAGATGCGAACTTTACCTACACGACATTTGAGAAAACAGCTACTTTTACGCATTCAGTAGTAGAAAATACAGATTATACATGGGATTTTGGAGATGGAGTTGTTGAGGACACCATTAATCCTGTTCATGAATATAATTTCTATGGCAACTATACAGTCCATTTAATTACCTCCAATTCTTGTGGTTCCGATTTTGCCACACAAGAAATTGAGGTAAAAGATACGCTTTCAGGTGTCTTCTTTAGAATCACCCCAAATCCGAGCTCTGGATTATACTTACTAGATGTACAGACGGATATAGTGACTGACATTACGCTTATATTTTATACAGCATGGGGCCAAGTTTTACAGCAATATGAATGGAAGGAAACGCAAAAATTGAGAGACGAACCCATCGATATGATTTCTTTTCCAGCTGGCGTATATTTTTATTCCATTGAGTTTGGGAGTGCAACCGCTGCAGGAAGGCTTGTCAAAATAAATTAACGAAACATAAGAATATAGTACTGAATGTTTGTTTGTGAAGGGTGGTTATGTTTGGCCACCCTTCTTTTTTATTGGCAGCTAGACAAATTTACTTTTCAAAAAAACACTTACCTTCGCCCTACAACCAACTAAAACTAAAACATGAAAAAAATAGCTGTAATCGGAGCAGGCACAATGGGAAATGGAATTGCCCACGTTTTTGCGCAAGCTGGATATAAAGTAAACCTGATAGATATATCAGCAGATGCTTTAAAAAGAGCGCTAGCGACCATTGAAAAAAATCTAGATCGTCAACTAAAGAAAGACCGCATTACTATAGCAGGTAAAAAGAAAACGTTAGCCAATTTAACTTCACTAACAGATATGAAAGCGGGATTAGCTGGGGTAGATTTGGCTATTGAAGCCGCTACCGAAAATGTAAATATCAAGCTAAGTATTTTTAAACAGATGGATGAGCTTGCGCCCAAAAAAACTATCCTAGCGACTAATACTTCTTCTATTTCAATTACAAAAATAGCGGCGGTTACTTCTCGTCCCGCTAAAGTTATTGGCATGCATTTCATGAATCCAGTCCCCATTATGAAACTGGTAGAAATCATCAGAGGGTATTCAACTTCCAATGCCACCACAAAGAAAATAATGGAACTTTCAGTTGCCTTAAAAAAGGTACCTGTTGAAGTTCAAGATTACCCTGGATTCGTTGCCAATCGTATTTTGATGCCTATGATTAATGAAGCCATCATCACTTTAAATGAAGGGGTCGCAGGTGTCAATGAAATTGATACAGTAATGAAATTAGGGATGGCACATCCAATGGGTCCCTTACAACTAGCTGATTTCA
>CAYRVZ010000263.1:0-4141 GCA_964427815.1 uncultured Saprospiraceae bacterium
GTTTGGCTGCCATCCTCTTGCACATCATAAGCTTTTTTGAAGGGGATTATCAACCAAGGTGCCACTTCTAAAAATGGCTTATGCCAATCCGTATCAAATACTTCCAAATCTTTTAACCAAAGTTCAGACATTCTACCATGGTAATTTTCATACTCTTCTTTTTCGGCTGCTGCTCTAATAGCCTTTTTGACCTCTGGGTTACCCACTACACAGAATGTCCAAGGTTGCTTGTGCGCACCCGAAGGTGCAGCGGATGCCGTCAGAATTATCTTTTCAATTACGGATTTTGGTACCTGTTTTTCCGAAAAGACCCTTACAGACCGCCTTCCATCCATCAGCGTATAATATTCATCTATACGGCTTTGCTGTTCCTTTCCTGAGGGCTGAATAGGATGTTTGTATTCCATTTGGTTGTTGTTTTGACAAAGATACTTCTTTCTTGCAAGGATTTTTACTCTATTTAAAACAAAAACATGTTAGATACTGAATGGGAAGAATATAGGCATATAACGACTTGTTCGAGCCCGAATACAAACTAGAAGGCAACACCTATAAATTAGACTGATGCCATTTTTAGAAATACCGCTTAATTGACAAATAATTAAATTAATATTTAGCATGAGAATCACTATCAGTTTAATGCTATTTCTAAATCTATCTCAGATGACAAAAGCTCAAAAAACAGAAATTATTCCGCTAACTGGCGTTTTTAAGAAAATTGATGTTAAAGACCAGAATAGCGCCCTTAACGTATTGTCCACTGGAGATGAAGCAATGAAATCGCTGATGAGAGATATTTTTTTTCAAGACCAAAACAAATGGAATCCACCCGTAATATACGCCATCTCTTCAGTCCTTTTCGAACAAGGCTATAAAGACGATGCTGCATTATGGTTTTATATTGCACAGTTAAGAGCGAGAATTGATGCCAATATTTGTAAAGATAAAACCGCCAGAGAAGCTGTCGCTATACTAAATGAAAAATTTGGAAAAGCCATTAACAAGCATGCATTACAGGACATTACAAAACTAGACAAAATCGTTAAAGATGCTATAGCATTTGTCAAAGAATATGAGCCGACTTACGACCGTAGATGGATCAACATACATGGAATGTGGGCATTTAATGGAATTCCTAAGGATAAAGGCCTCAGTTTTCCTGAAAAGGATTGGACAGCCATCCAGAAAAAAACCATAGCGGATTACTACGCCGATTTTGAAAAGTATGTATTAAAAAAATAATTAATATTTAGTTCTCTGCATGGAATAGGTGCGATATTTTATCCACCAAAACACTATTTCACTTACCTAGACACAATAAAAAATGCTACCTTGCAGAAAAAATTAACCATGCATAAATTACTGGTCGCTAATCGGGGTGAAATTGCTTTAAGAATCATGCGCACTGCCCAAAAAATGGGCATACAAACGGTTGCCGTATATTCAGAAGCAGATCGTAATGCTCCTTTTGTTTTATTTGCGGATGAAGCTTATTTATTAGGGCCTCCACCTTCTGCACAATCGTATCTCTTAGGGGATAAAATCATTGAAATAGCTAAAAAGACTGGGGTTGATGCGATTCATCCAGGTTATGGATTTTTGAGTGAGAATGCCGTTTTTGCGCAAGCTGTTACGGATGCAAACATACTGTTTGTAGGACCTAGCCCACATGCCATGCGCATCATGGGGAGTAAATTAGCGGCAAAAGAAGCTGTTAAAAGTTATGACATACCGATGGTGCCTGGAACAGACGAAGCCGTGAAAGATATCCAAAAAGCAAAAGCACTCGCAGACGAAATGGGCTATCCCATTCTAATCAAAGCTTCTGCTGGAGGAGGAGGTAAAGGTATGAGAGTCGTACACAAGGCTGAAGATTTTGTTTCTATGATGGATCGCGCACAGAGCGAAGCTCAATCCTCATTTGGGGATGATGCCGTCTTTATAGAAAAATATATTACCTCACCTAGACATATTGAAATTCAAATCCTTGCGGATAAAAAAGGGAATACTGTTCATTTATTTGAAAGAGAGTGTTCTATTCAGCGTCGCCACCAAAAGGTAGTGGAAGAAGCACCCAGTGCCATTTTAACACCTGAATTGCGTACGCGGATGGGTGAGGCAGCCATTAACGTGGCTAAAGCTTGCCAATATGAGGGCGCTGGCACCGTTGAGTTTTTGGTAGATAAAGAGCTGAATTTCTACTTCTTGGAAATGAATACACGACTTCAAGTGGAGCATCCCGTTACAGAAATGATCACCGGTTTGGATCTAGTCGAACAACAATTAAAAATAGCTGCTGGGCATGATTTAGATTTTGTGCAAGCCGATCTTTCTATAAATGGGCATGCTTTCGAATTGCGTGTATATGCGGAGGATGCCTTTAATAATTTTTTGCCTAGTACTGGGACATTAACTACCTACCAGATACCTACAGGCGAAGGTGTACGAGTTGATGATGGATTTGTAGAGGGAATGGATATTCCGATCTATTATGACCCAATGATTGCCAAACTAGCCGTATGGGCGCCTACCCGCCAAGCAGCAGCAAAAAAAATGTTAGCTGCTATTTTAAATTATGATATTAAAGGCATAGAAACGACACTTCCTTTCGGCAAATTTGTATTTAATCAACCTGATTTTTTGGCAGGTAATTTTAATACGCACTTTGTAGCGGATTATTTCTCTAAAGAAAAAGCCGAAAAGCAAAATGAAATAGCTGCCGAAATAGCTGCCAAAATGGGACTTTTGGTTTATTTGAAAGAAAAAAGACGACTCAAGGTAGCTGAGTAAATAATTATTAGGGATAAACAGAAGCGAAAAACCTTATCCACTAATCTTCGGCTAATATCTGAGTTGCATGATCTTTCGTTTTCACTTTAGAGATAATCTTGGTAATAATTCCATTTTCAATAACAAAAGTTGTTCGGATGAGTCCGATGTATTCTCGCCCCATAAATTTCTTTTTCCCCCAAGTTCCGTATGCTTTTGCGACTACTTTTTCGGTATCCGCCAGCAAGTGAAAAGGCAATGATTTTTTTTCTATAAAACGCTGATGGCGTGTTTCAGAATCTGGACTTACCCCCAAGATTTCATACCCCGCATTTTGCAAGACACTATATTCATCTCGAAGGTTGCAGGCCTGATTGGTACACCCTGGGGTCATATCCTTAGGATAGAAATAAAGGACAAGTTTTTTGCCTTTATAATCAGCTAAAGATACTGTTTCACCTGTCTCGATCAACCCTTCAAAATTAGGGGCAGTATCGCCTACCTTTAGTTTTACTTGTTTGGCCATTGCTTCTTCAATATTTCTATGCGGATAGATAAAAAACAAAAGTACTTCTAATTGAGTCGGTAGCCAAATCTAAAGACATAAAGTAGGTAAAGATATTTTTTTTGTGCGAAGGCACACATTTTTCGTAAATTTCCGTTCTATTTGTACACCCTTGACACAACCGTAACTTATGCGCCTATATTTATTGGTCTTTTTGTTTTTTTCCTTGTTTACCGGTGATTTACTTGCCCAACAAGGGCATATAGAATTTGGCAAAAATCGAGTTCAGTATCACCGACGTTTTGATGAATGGATGAAATATGAGAGCCATAATTTTATCACCACTTGGTATGGGACGGGTCGAAAGGTAGCAGAAACGGTTTCCATGTTGGCAGAAGTGGACTTGCCATACATTCAGGAATTTTTGGAATACAAACCCGCAGATAAAATACGGCTAATCGTATACACAGATTTGTCAGACTTAAAGCAAACCAATATTGGTAGTGAAGAGCAATTTACCAATACTGCGGGTCAGACGATGATCCGCGAGAATAAGATATTTGTTTATTTCAATGGCGACCATCAACATTTGCGCAAGCAGATACGCGAGGGTTTGGTTAAGATTTTTGTACAAAACATGATCATTGGTGAAAGTTGGCAAGAGATGGTACAGAATGCGGCGCTTTTGAATTTGCCAGATTGGTATATGGAAGGATTGGCCTCCTTTATCAGTGATGAATGGACGCCAGAAATGAGTCTTTGGCTACAAGAAGAATTTGACAAAAAGAAAGACAATGATTTTCAAGCCATCGCCATCGCCAATCCAAAGAAAGGTGGACATGCTATGTTTTATTATTTATATTCTGC
>CAYRVZ010000264.1:0-4118 GCA_964427815.1 uncultured Saprospiraceae bacterium
ACACAAGTTCCAGGAACATGGAGTCAAGCATCTAATGGATATTTTAATACCTTTTCCGAAAGAGATTATAATGATATCAATCAGAAGGTCAAGGCAATGATCCGACAGTTAGCCAATCAGAGTGAGATGATGGATCGAGCCGAAGTACAAGGACTCACACTTTTAGCCTCCTTTCGGAATATGATGACCTTGGCAGACTGGACATTGGTTTTTCCGAAAGGAACTTTACCGCCTGTGCTACAAGAAGAACCCAAAGAGACCCTTTAAGTAGGTCTGGTACAAGGTTTTCCCCCTCCAATTGTTCATTTTACTCTTTTTTTTACCCTTTTTACCCTAGTTTTAAGATTTTATTACGAACTTGTGGTCAAGAATGCGGCTAACTTCGTGCTGTAATACACGAATAAGTAATGTGTTTTTGCGCAAGCCATACCGCTGCCTCTAATTTTGGGGCTTTTTTTAACTGCCATAAAGAAACCAAATGAGCCAGACCATACTCGATAAGCCAAACCCTACGGAGAAAACACTTTTTGGACACCCGATGGGCTTGTATGTACTGTTCTTTACAGAAATGTGGGAACGGTTTTCTTATTATGGAATGAGAGCCATTTTGGTGCTTTATATTGCTTCGTCCATGAGTGATGGAGGCCTAGGTTGGACCAAAACGGATGCTTTTGCTTTGTATGGTTGGTACACGATGTTGGTTTATGTGATGGCGATTCCAGGCGGTATTATTGCGGATAAATGGCTAGGGCAACGGAAATCCGTCCTATATGGTGGGCTAATCCTAATCGCAGGACATGGAATCTTAGCGGTCGAGCAAACGTGGGCTTTTTATACAGGCCTGGCATTGATAATTTTTGGAGTCGGTATGCTCAAACCCAATATCTCCACGATGGTCGGTGGGCTGTACGAAAAAGGGGACATTCGACGAGATAAAGGTTTTACGATTTTTTATATTGGGATTAATGTAGGCGCATTTTTCGCTAGTTTGATTGTTGGATATGTAGGGGAGAAGATAGGCTGGCACTATGGATTTGGTCTTGCCGGTATAGGCATGGCAATAGGCATGTTGATTTATTTTTATGGTCAAAAATATTTGGCACATGTCGGTAATTTTTCGGGGGCTTCGGTCAACCCAGAAGAGCAGGCAGCCATGAAGCGTCCGTTGAATGCAATAGAAAAAGACCGAGTGAAAGTGTTATTATTGTCTTTCCTAATCATCATTGTTTTTTGGGGTGCTTTTGAACAGGCAGGTGGCTTGCTGAATATATATGCGGATGAAAAAGTAGATAGGATGCTTTTTAATTGGGAAATGCCAGCGAGTTGGTTTCAATCTTTTAATGCCTTTTTTATCATTGTGTTTGGGACGGCGGTTGCTGGATTTTGGGCAAATCGCAAGTTGAAGGGCAAAGAAACTTCTACTTTATTAAAGATGGGCGTAGGTACGATTATCATGGGGCTTGGATTTTTGTTGATGACTTTTGCTTCACGGGATGCTAGCTCGATTGCTTATGGTACGGCTAGTTTTTGGTGGTTAGTTGGTGCTTATTTGCTGCATACTATTGGGGAGCTATGTGCTTCGCCCACGGCGTTGTCGTTCATCACGAAACTGGCTCCGCTCAAATATGCCTCTATCATGATGGGGGTTTATTTTGCGGCAACGGGATTGGGTAATAAGCTAGCAGGCAGTATCGGAGAAGCTTCGCAAGAAGAACCCGTTAAAATAGAATTAGCTTCCGCCAAAGAATTTACAGCTTCTTTTTTAGGAGCAAATGATACGTTGCTTTTAGAAGATGATGATTTTGTGGTGAAGACGAGGGCGTTCCTTACGGAAAATGGATTTGATATTCAAGAAATGACGACAGGTCAATCTGCCTTGCCTTTAGTGAATATGAAGGAGGAAGATAAGGTAAGAATTATTAATTCCTTACGGGAAAATAAGGCGACTAAAGAAAATCCAAACCACATCACTTTACGATTTAGCAAAGACTTTGAGGCAAAAAAGATTAAGGAAAATAAGGGAAATGGTCAGGATTATGAAGGGAAAATGATTATTGAAGAGTTGCAAAGTCAACGGGAATATAAAACCTTCATGGGGATATTTATTTTGACATTGGTCTTTGGAATATTAGTGATATTGATGCTCAAACCTTTGAAGCGCTTGACGCATGGAGCTGAGGATGATGAGCGTGAAGTGGCAGGGCATTAAAATAAGAGCTTAACGGCTATATTTCGTAATCAATAATGGCGGTAAAAATAAAACTACCGATACGTAAAAATGGGAACGATGAGTAATGAGACACAGCAAAAAGGGTTTTTTCAATTAATAGGATCTTTTAATAAGACTTTTTGGTTGGCGAGCTTTATGGAGCTCTTTGAGCGTTGGGCGTGGTATGGTTTTTTTGCGGTATTTGCCTTGTATTTGACGGGGTCAACCGATGAAGGTGCATTAGGCTTTACGCATATTCAGAAAGCGCAGATCATGGGGCTTATTACGGCTTTCCTGTATTTCTTGCCGATTTTTACGGGCATCATGGCGGACAAAATTGGCTACAAGCGTTCTTTGATTATCGCGTTTTTGATGCTCGGGGCTGGCTATTATTTTATGGGGCAAGTTCGGACGGTTTCGGGCATGTTTTGGATATTTTTATTAACGGCGATAGGAGCGGCTATCTTTAAACCTGTGGCCTCTGCCATTGTCACCAAATCAACGAACGAATCAAATTCGACTTTAGGATTTGGTTTGTTTTATATGATGGTTAATATCGGGGGGTTTATTGGGCCAGCGATGTCGTCCAGTTTACGGACTACTTATGGTTGGCGGTTGATATTCATTCAAGCGACGATTGTTATTTTAATCAACTTAGTATTAGTTATCTTCTTGTTTAAGGAGCCGTATAGAGAAGTCAAGAAAGGAGAAAAATTTGGGGATGCCGTCCGTGATGCTTTACGAAAAATATGGGAAGCAATTTCAGATAAAAAACTCATGATATTATTAATTATTATGGTTGGTTTTTGGACGATGTTCAATCAGTTGTTTTATACACTTCCTACTTTTATTGAAGATTGGGTCAATACAAAAGCCCTACATGATTCTATTGCTAGTTTTTCTCCAGCATTAGCTAGTTTTATGAGTGGTGGTGGGGATTCTGTAAATCCAGAAATGTTGATTAATATTGATGCAGGATTTATCGTGTTATTCCAAATTATTGTTTCCTATTTTGTGATGAGAATGCGTCACATTAATGCGATGATTGCTGGGTTTATAGTTGCAGCAATAGGCATTGGATTGACTTTCTATTTTCATAATGGACTTTATACTATTTTAGGTATTATGATTTTTGCGGTTGGGGAGATGATGTCTGGACCGACACTATCTTCTTTCATTGCCATCATTTCTCCGAAAGGAAAAGAAGCGCTATATCAGGGTACTTACTTCTTACCCGTTGCAGTCGGTAATTTCTTAACCACCTTTATTTCAGGAAATCTTTATGAAGCTTGGTCAGATAAATTGAGTCTGTTAAAAAAAGAGATGGCGACACGTTCGATTGATATGCAAGCGCTTAAATCTCCATTAACCAGAGATCAGTTTTTAGAAAAAACAGCAGAAGCCACCCATTTGAGTGTGGCTGATGTAGTGAGTAAGTTTGTACCCCAAAGTATGGAGGCTAGCGAATGGGGAGGCGCGATCACGGCTATAAAAACTTGGGGCAAGACGATGACAGAGGCAGACGAAAATTTTAAGCTAGGTGAACTAGGAACGACTGTTTCCAAAAATGATTACTTTCAATTTGCCTCTGAAAAATTAGGTATGTCTGAAGTTGAAATGACCCAAATGGTCTGGGACACTTACAACCCAAATGCGATTTGGTACGTCATAGTGGGTATAGGAATATTGGCGATTATCGCTTTGATACTGTATGACAATATAGTGATTAAGCCCAAAGAAAGAGCTGAAAAATCTTCAAGATAAAATGAATAAGAACGCTTTTTATAAGTGCTCCTGTTGTTAAATTAAAAAACAAAAAATCAAAACAAAAAAATATGAGTGATTCTACAAAAAACATGTTTGACAGCAAGGTCATGGGACACCCTGCGGGACTGTTTGTCCTATTCTT
>CAYRVZ010000265.1:0-4118 GCA_964427815.1 uncultured Saprospiraceae bacterium
GGAGGAGATTAAATTCGCTGCAGCATGAACCACAGGAAATACCACACCGCCCACACGCTTAGCTAAGTCAGTAACCAGCCCATAAGCCTTGATACTATCTAAACCCGTAGGGTTATGATGGCCATGATACTCCAATGCCCCCCAAGGGAGATAAGCAATTGGGAATGAACGGGTTATGGCTTCTATTTGTGCTGGGCGCATTTGTTCAAAAGCACCCCAAAATTTTTCCTCTTTCATACGCTTAAGCGTCTTTTTTGAATGTCGTATATTTATTTTAGGCCATATCTTTATGGTAGATCAATGGGTTTTGCTGCTCATTATTTAAGACGTCTCCAATTTTTAAAGTAGCAACATAGGCCTCGGGTAAGACGTTTTTCTTCCCATTAAAAGTGCTACCATCGGGCATGTAAGCACAGGTCATCGCTCTTCTAAATCCATTGGTCATGTTAGGTCCTGCGGCGTGGATGCCTAGCCCATTATGAAAAGAACAGCTTCCTGCTTTTATGACAGATGCGGTCGGTTGCTTATCCTGAAATTGTGGGTAAGAATTAAAAATATCGCCCATGCTAGCAGAAATGCCAGGTTCGTCATATTGCGTTTCTTTGTGTGATGTAGGCATGAAATATAAACAGCCATTTTGAATCGTGACATCATCTAATGCGACCCAAATACTGAGTGCTTGACGATGGTCAAAAGACCAAAAAGGAGTATCTAAATGCCAAGCAGTGGGGTTTGCCCAAGGACGTTTAATTAAAGCTTGGTCGTGCCATATTCTAATGCCATCGACTTGAGCCAAATCTGCTGCCATTTTTCCAAGACGGGGATCTAACATGAGTTCTTTCATTTTGTCATCGGTCATCCACAGATTGATTACTTGGTCAAAGACTTTACCAAAGTACCCATCTCCATCGTCGTTGATGCCATCTGATTCGCCCGTCTTAACTTCGGAGTGTGGAAATTTTTGCCCCCCTCTATTTTTAAGCGCATTTGCCACAGCATCCCGCCAAATGTTAATTTCTTCAGCATTCAAAAAGTTATCTATTATCAAAAATCCGTTTTTCTGATAATCGTTAATCTGTGCTTGTGTGATCGTGTTATTCATGATTTTAAAATTTAATTAAGAAGTGATTTCCAATTTGAAGAAAAATAGGATTTCTTTAATTCTATTGCGAGGTCTTTATTGTTATTTTGCTCAGCTAATTCTAGTAGATCTTTATAGAGATAAAGACCTAACCAATAGCCGTTGTGGTACTTTTCACGGATACTTTTAGGATTGGATAGTTGCGCATACCATTGACTATGTAGGTAGTAATTATTAGCGACCTGCATCGCATTTTGTGCGTTAATCCATTGGTTATTAGCTACTTGCGTAAAAATACTTTGATAATCTTTGTATTGCATTTTGGCGGGATCATGGAGTGGGGCGGTGTCAATAAGGTTTAAGTCAGCTAAAGAAATGACCCACTCAAATTGATGGTCTCCATCCATGTCAAAACTCATCTTATCGAAGAACCCATTCTTGTCTGTATCTTCATATTTGACTGTTCCAAATGTAGTGGGCTCCGCCTTGTCAAAATCTTCTGGCTGTAGATTAGGACCTCGCCATCCTTGCCAACCTTGAAAGTAGGTAGCGTTTTGGTCAATACGCCAATAGCCTGTTTCGGCTCCATATAGATGAATTTTTCCATCCATGGGTGATACATACAGTTGACCTTTTCCTGAAAAGTCTAAATCCCATTCTCCACGGTCTCCAGTAGGATCGGCTTGTGGATTATGGTCTAGTCCCCCATTCTTGGTTCCTATTTTGAATGGGTCTTTGGGATCGTAAAACTCGACTCGTTCCCATCGTTGGCAGTCATCATCTTCATCAAATACTAACCAGCATTCTGACCATTCTCCCTTTGAAAAAACTAAGTCATATCCTGTTTGATGGTCAGGAAATATTAATTGTTTCGTATGTCGCCATCTGGGATCATCAAAATATTTATCCGCTGCTGCTAGCCCCTCAATATTTTTATATTGATGTATCTGGTCTGAATAGTCGAAGCCTTTTCCTTTGAATTTTAAACTTAGGTCATAATCTAACTCATTACCAGGCTCGGTATCATTATCCAAATCAAAAGTCATTTGAGACATAGAAATATGATGGCTAAATTCCCAAACAATATTAGTGTCGGCTTCATTATTTAGTGCTAGCGGTTCATCAACCATCCGAATTGCCATTTCAGAAAGTCCGTCTTTGTCTGGGTCGAAATATAGAAAAGGATTTTCCCAGTTGTACTGTAAGTCTTTGATATTGTGTGTGTTAATGTGAACTTTTAGCATGGTGCTTTTGCCGTTATAGTCGGTAAAGAAATTAGCGCGCCCATCATGATCCCAGCCTTCAAATTTGTAATTGTCCCAATCAATATACCCAAATACACCATCTTGATCATCATCCAAAAACCAGATATAGTGCGAAGTCCATTTGCCTTTGAAATCCGCTTTTGAATTATCAACGATGGTTTGTAGGTCTGCTTTTCCGTCCTTATTTTCATCACTCCAATCCACCATTAAATCTAATGCTCCACTATAATTTCCATCTTTATTCAAGTCGAGCATGACGCAATCATTGTCCATGTCTCCTTCTATATCATTTTTAGTCATGTCGTCATCATCATCAATCCAACGCACAGGTATGTCGTCTCCAACTAAATATTCTAATACATCTGGATCGCCATCTTTATCTAAGTCGATATATTTTATTTCACCCTTTGCAAGGGGTAACCGAAAAGGAGTCATGACCTTGTTTTGTTGTCCATTTCGATAGGAGGTTGTTGTGATTTCTTTCTTTTCTAGTTGACTAGGTGCTTCTTGACAACTTGCAAAGACCAAAATCAAAAGAACCAATAGGTATTCAAAATTATTCATATTAAAAATTCAGTTTTGTAGTAACAGTTGATGTGACTATTTGTAGTCCACATCCCACGCTTTAGGTAAAGGGTATTCGTAATCAAAATACTTTTTGGCTTTCTTTTTCCCAACTTGGATATACCTGCGACTTATTTGGGGTAGTTGTCTGCTTCGCTCCCTCTTAAACTTAGAGAGCAACATATAACCGCCTTTCTTCTTAGGTAATTGCAGGGAGGTATTTAGATTGATTTGCCAAAAAGCTTCTATAGAGAAATTTATTTCTTTTTCTGATACGACCTTTCCGTCTGCATCTATTAATTGGGTGATGAGTTTACATTTTTCTTTGTTGGGGGTGTCGTTCATGATTAACATCGGAAAAATCTGATTGATCTTGGTACTATAGTACGATTGATAAACGGGTCGATTTTTATTGTAGCGGGCATCTTCGATATCCCAAAAGGCAGCCAGTTTTTGACTGGTATGATATTGCGCTAATAAGGGTTGTGTAGGTATTAGTTTTTCAATGGGTTCTTTAAACCAATCGCCCGTATATCCTTGATTATTAGATAGATAGGAGAATGTTGCCAAGCCATCTGCTTCACCTGTTGCTCGTAATATTTCAGATTCAATATTGAGCATATAGGCTTGAAAATGCCACCGGTCTTTGGCGGAAGCATTTTTGCCCAAGTAGTATTCATAGACATCTCTTGGGGCATATAATTGGCTGCCGTCAGTTTCAAAATATTCATAGTCTTTTTGGTAAGGCGGATGATCCCATTTTGCGAAAGCGCCATACGTTCGCACGCCCGAATGAAGCCCATCTCGATGCTGCCAAAGCCAGCCATATTCGTTTACAATAATAGGAGTAGTCGCACTTTTGAATTGTTCAATGCCATCATATTTTTTGGTTAATCGACCGAAAAGGAAGCTATGCGGATTCTTTTCAACCCATTCATCATTTACCCACCAACCATGTGCTAGCGGGTACCAATGAATTTCTAGCATATCCAATTTCACTTCCTTGTCTGCTTTCATGTACCCTAGGTCCCAAATTCTAGTGGGATCGATTTTCTTTAGTTCAGGGATTAAGGTTCTACCGATAAAATCTTGTTTCTGTTCATTCAACGCATCCCAAATAATAATACTTGGATGGTTGCCATCTGACCAAATCCAATCCGTATATTCTCGGCGATATTGGTCGTTGCGACCCCGAAGGTTCCACATGT
>CAYRVZ010000266.1:0-1822 GCA_964427815.1 uncultured Saprospiraceae bacterium
ATGTAATTACATTAGGAGATGGAGAACAAAATAATGATATTGATATGGGTGTCTTTGGTTGTAACTGTATAGATATTGTAGCGGTAGATACCATGACATTCCAATCTAGCAGTACTGATATTAATGTCTGTTTAGAAATAAGCATGACAGATGCACAGTTATATGATATCGTATTAAACGGTTTACCCTATAATAGTGGTCTGAGTGCTTGCGCAGAAGATACATTGGTGTATTACTCTTTATTTGGCGCTGGAAACGGTACGAATGGTCCTTACCATTTAGATTTCTGGAAGGTAAATGGAGTAGATTTCTCTGGAGACTTTGCTGACATCAATGCGTTGGCTGATTCCATGAATGTGTGGGATCCAAACGGAAACTGGATCGTTAATTTTAATACCATCAGTGGTGGTATTTGGAATCCAAGTATTTATGGCAACATGGATGTCAAGACCACTAGTAGTGGACAAGTAACCCATATTGAGATTAATTCAACCTCTGTGTTGACAGGCTCTGAAATGATAGTACCCGGCACAGTGGGCATTAATGAAGTTGTCTTTGTAGATAAGAATAACCCTTGTTGTACAGATACAATTATAGTCGTAGTAGAAGGTGTTTTACCGCAAGGTAGCATAGGAGATTACGTATGGTTAGATACGAATCAAGATGGTATCCAAGATGCTGGAGAATCTGGCATGGCAAACGTGACCGTTGAGTTATTAGACGGCAATGGAAATGTAATCGCCACAACCATGACTGATGAGAATGGATTTTACTCCTTCACAGGATTAGATGCTGGAGACTATCAAGTACATGTGGATTTGGCTGGTCAAACGGCTTCTCCGCAAGGAGCAGGTACTGCCGATACCAATAGTGATATAAATACTACTGGTTATACAGCTGTATTTACACTAGGGGCCGGAGAAACCAAAACCGATATTGATGCGGGTTTGATTCCTTGTGCAAACTGTACAGATATTGTAGGAGTTGATACGATGACTTTCGAACCTAGCTTAACAGATATTAATGCTTGTCTTCCTATCAATATGACAGATGCACAACTATATGACATCATCTTAAATGGTTTACCATACAATGATGGACTCAGTGCTTGTGCAGAAGATACTTTGGTTTATTACTCTTTATTCGGAGCAGGAAATGGTATGAATGGACCTTATCATTTAGATTTCTGGAAAGTAAATGGGGTTGATTTCTCAGGAGACTTTGCTGACATCAATGCGTTGGCTGATTCCATGAATGTGTGGGATCCAAACGGAAACTGGATCGTTAATTTTAATACCATCAGTGGTGGTATTTGGAATCCAAGTATTTATGGCAACATGGATGTCAAGACCACTAGTAGTGGACAAGTAACCCATATTGAGATTAATTCAACTTCTGTAATGACGGGTTCTGAAATGAAAATTCCAGGCACCGTAGGTATTAATACTGTCGTCTTCGTTGACCAAAATAATACCTGTTGTAGAGATACGATCATTATGATTGTGGCAGGAAATAATACAATAATTGCTAAGAATGATGTGAATCAAACCGAAATGGGAACAGCAGTTGTCGGTAAGGTCCTAAGCAATGATAAAGATCCAGAAGGGAATAACCTTACGGTAAATACGACCCTTGTTTCAGGACCAACCAACGGAATGGTTATTATAATGCCAGATGGCACTTATTCATACATTCCAAATGCTGGTTTTACAGGGCATGATGTCTTTGAGTATGAAGTCTGTGATGATGGAACTCCACAAGCTTGTGATACTGCGAGAGTAGATATTACGGTATTCGGAGTACAAGGAGAAAATAATCCTCC
>CAYRVZ010000266.1:1832-4065 GCA_964427815.1 uncultured Saprospiraceae bacterium
ATTGCAGATCATTATTTGACTACTGTTGGCAATCCAGTAACGGGTAGCTTGCTGCCAAACGATAGTGACCCAGACGGAGATGTATTAACAATTAATACGACCCCCGTAATGGATCCAACAAATGGCACAGTCACCATCAATCCTGATGGCACCTATACTTATACGCCTAATGCAGGTTTTGAGGGAGAAGATGAATTCTCCTACGAAGTTTGTGATGATGGTACGCCTTCGATGTGTGATACAGTAGTGGTTACGATTGATGTGTTACCGAATCCAAGCATAAATGTAACAGTGGCTAGTGATGATGCTGGTACAGGTAATATCGACGAAAATATTACGGGTAGCCTTATAGCAAATGATACCGACCCAGAGGGGAATACGCAAACGGTAAATGTGACGCCAATAGCAAATCCTACTCATGGTACAGTCATTATTAATACGGATGGCACTTATGTTTATACACCAAATGAAGACTTCTATGGAAACGACCAGTTTCAGTATGAAGTTTGTGATGATGGTTCTCCGCAAGCATGTGATATTGCTACGGTTTACTTAACGATTATGAGTGAAAATACTGTTATTGCCAAAAATGATATTAACCAAACTTTAGTTAATGTCCCTGTCACGGGTTCTGTCTTGACGAACGATGATGACCCACAAGGAAATTCATTTGCAGTATTGACCACTTTGATTAGTCAGCCTCAACATGGTACGGCTATTATGGGTGCAGACGGTGTTTACACTTATACACCTGATGCGGATTATGATGGCACAGATGTATTTACTTATACAATTTGTGATAATGGATTACCACAAGCTTGTGACACAGCAGATGTATTTATCTCTATTATTACGATAGACACAGCTAATAACAATCCTCCGATAGGGATAGTGGATGATGCTAAGACATTGGTTGATGTGGATTTGAAAGGACATATTACAACAAATGATGGAGACCCAGATGGTGACGAAATCATTATTGATACGATTCCTTTTGTTCCACCGACAAATGGTACAGTGAAAATTAATCCGGATGGCTCTTATACTTATAATCCAAATTCAGGATTTATTGGGCTAGATACTTTCTTCTATATTATTTGTGATAATGCGGTGCCACCTCTTTGCGATACCTCTATGGCGGTCATTGAAGTACTTCCAAACAATGGTCAAAATATTGTTTTTGCCAATGATGATACTGGATTTGGAAAGATGAATACGATTATCTCTGGCAGCATGGTTTTGAATGATTTTGACCCACAAGCGCATAACTTTACTGCCTCGATTACACCAATATCGAATCCATCTAATGGTACAGTGATGCTGAATGCAGATGGTACATACAATTATACGCCAAACACAGATTTCTTTGGAAATGATGAGTTTGTATATGCAATATGTGATGACGGTTTACCACAAGCCTGTGATACTGCTACGGTTTATTTGACGATATTCCCTGGAGTACCAGAAGAGGCTGGAATCGTTGCAGTAGATGATGTGGATACTACCTACAAGGACACACCTGTTGTGATTGATATCTTGGATAATGATAATACCCCTTCTGATGTATTTGATGTGAATATTATTACAAATCCTTCACACGGTTCTGTAACTTATGATAGCTTAGGGGTATTGACTTACTACCCTGAAGAAGGATATTGCAGTGATATACCAGATGAATTTGAATATGAAATCTGCACAATCACAATTTGTGATACGGCTTTAGTACAAGTTTATGTGCTATGTCCTGACTTGATATTTGTCAATGGTTTCTCACCAAACCATGATGGAGTCAATGATTTCTTTGTCATCAACGGAATTGGGGACTACCCAAATAACCTTCTGAAAGTCTATAATAGATGGGGTAATCTAGTGTATGAAAAAGACCACTACGATAATACTTGGAATGGTAATTGGACGCAAGACAGCGCACCTGTCCCTGATGGAACTTACTTCTATGTTTGGGATAATGGAGAAGGCAAACGCTACAGCGGATATGTCGAAATACACAGATAATTATTTCCTTACGGAAAAATGATATTAAAAAAGGCTACTCGAAAGAGTAGCCTTTTTTTTTGTACTTAAAAGGTCCTATTGAAGTGAACAATGGGTCTTGATTATTACAAATCCAATGGGTAGGTAAACTGTTTCGGTGTTTTTATTGTGTGGATTCGTATTCCTTAATGTTCTTAACGGTAAAAAAAACTGCTTTTGCGCCACCCTCTCTTAATTCCCT
>CAYRVZ010000267.1:0-1478 GCA_964427815.1 uncultured Saprospiraceae bacterium
GTTTTTTTACTTTACCTTGGCATCAATATTGAATGTATCTCCTTTATATAGTGATCTCAGATTGTTCCCCTCATGAATATTAGAATCACGATTGAATAAAACCCTTCATTTGTTCACTCTTTTATTGAACTGACCAATTATGGTCTAAAATTACGGCTTTATGTTGATACTGTACGTTTTAATCGGAGGTTTTTTAGTAGGAGCAGTCATTAATAATAATATTGACCTGATCTTAGGGAGACGTTAATTCAATTCTTCAAAATTTGCTTCAAAACAAACTTTTAAAGGGCTATCTCAACTTGAGATAGCCCTTTTTTTGCCCATAAGAGTAGATTAATATACGTATTAGGATTTATATGCATATTGGCACAGTCTTTGCAAGTGCTTTATTAAGGTTTAGAGAACTTTAAAGAATGGCATTTTGAACACTCCCATGAACGCTATGCTTTCTTTCACAAAAACTAAAGTGATGTTGATAATGTATCTTGCATTGGGTACTTTTTTAGGAGGAATCTTTTTGTTCAGCTTAGTAAATACGGCTGCAAATGACTCCCCAAGAGAAAAATGAAAAACCCCCTAATTACAGTGCCTTGTTCGTAAGAACGGGGCATTTTTTATAGAACCTGTTGGATCTGTTAGGTAGATCTGTGCACGGGGCAACCCATACTTTCGACAAAAAAGTCGATAATTTCACTTTGCCCTTCCATATTAATGAATAAAACAGTATCTTTGCATCCCCAAAGGAAATTGGGAAAAGAATAATAATTCAAACTTATGGCAACTGTTCAGATAACAGCCGAAAAGAAGGCTAACTCAGGAAAAAAAGCTGCGAAAGCAACTAGAGCTGCGGGATTGATACCCGCAATTATTTACGGGGGTAAAGAAACGACCCCAATAGCATTGAAACACAATGATATCAAAGGAGCCATCTTTACTAACAACTTTACCGTAGTAGAGGTGACAGTTGATGGAGAGATGCACAAGTGTTTCGTAAAAGCTGCACAGTTTCATCCAGTTACAGAAGAAATTCTACATATTGATTTTCTTAGATTAATTGATGGAACTCCAGTAAGGATTAATCTGCCTATCGAATATATCGGTTCTCCTAAAGGTGTAAAGGATGGTGGAGCTTTTCTACCACAAATTTTTAAAGTAAAGGTAAAAGCACTCCCTAAGAATGTTGTACCTTCTTTAAAGGTAGATATTTCTAACATGGGGATGGGTGATTCTATTAAGATAGGAGATCTTGAGTTGGTGGATGGAATTGAAATCATGGAGGACGGAAGCATCCCAATTGCAAAAGTAATCGTACCAAGGGCTCTTAAGAGTGTATTGGGTGATGAAGAAGGTGCACCTGATACTGGAGCTGAAGAGGCTGCAGAACCAGCCGCTGAATAAACTGAATAGTAACATAAAAAGGGGCTGTCTCAACGAGGCAACCCCTTTTTTTATGAGCCTACGGCGTTGAATTTGTCCTT
>CAYRVZ010000267.1:1578-4008 GCA_964427815.1 uncultured Saprospiraceae bacterium
GGACGTTCAAATGCCTACGGCGTTCATTTGTCCTTCGGACGTTCAAATGCCTACGGCGTTCATTTGTCCTTCGGACGTTCATATCAACGCGCCCACAGGAAGCAATGAACGCGCCCGTAGGAAGCACAATAATTTATAAGAAATTAGCAACTTCTTCTTTCAAGGCGCTTTTAGCAATCAATAAATCTGAAGGGGGATTTTGCTCCAACTCAGCAAATAAAGCTTTCGCAAAAGCTTGAGTAGAATCCTCCTTATCTATGGTGTTGCCCACTTTATTAATGGTGTGCAGCAAGGATTCCTTAGCTTTTACAAACTGATTCCATACAGGCGCACTTACATATATTTGTTGAGCCAAATTGTGCTCAAATTCTTTTTGGATAGACACCAGCATCATCATTTGAACTTGACCGGCTGTGTCAGCTTCTATCGTTAAGCGGGAAAACATACTCGAAGGCTCTAGCCTTTCCGCAAGGAGTACCAACCGCTCATAAGCCTGTAATCGAGTAGGATAACTGTACTTTTTAGTTTCCTTTTGAAGTCCAATTAGAAAGTTTTTATCTTCCTTGGCCTGGAAGTTTTTAAGCATCATTTGCACGATGCCGAGCACGGCTAATAAGGGTATAGCAATCTTAATTATGTCCACAACAGCAGAAAATAGGTCCATATCACAACATTTTGGCTGCAAAGTAGTTTCTTTTCCTGTATATTTGCTTAAAATGGGGCATTTTATTTCTGCCTTGTGTTATTGACTAAAAAAAATTGAACATGAAAGAAGTTGGAATTGAAGTAAGACCAGTGACTATTACGGAGGCCGCAATAGTTGAAATGAATAAATTAAAAAAAGAGTTAGAAGTACCAGCTGGGTATTACCTACGTCTAGGAGTGAAGTCTGGAGGATGTTCAGGCTTCTCGTACATGATGGTTTTTGACCAAAAGCAAGACGGAGACACTTTACATGACTTTAACGGTTTTGAAGTGTTAGTTCATGGAGAACACCTTGGACACATTCAAGGCATGGAAGTGGACTTTGTTGATGGTTTAGAAAACAGAGGTTTTACTTTCAATAACCCGAATGCTAAAAGCAGCTGTGGTTGTGGAGATTCTTTCTCTGTCTAGTAGATATAAAACCAATTGAAAACTAAAAAGGTCACAACTAGCGTTGTGATCTTTTTTTATGCTAATTTTGCAAGACTATGGAGAATAAACAGATGACCTCGAATATCATGATGGTGCGTCCTGCAGCATTTGGTTTTAATGCGGAGACCGCCGTTTCGAATGCTTTTCAGCAAAAACCTTCCCAAGAATCAGAAATAGAAATCAAAGAAGCTGCTATCGTTGAGTTTGATAACATGGTCAATATTTTGCGCAAGCAGGGTATCAAGGTCTGGGTAATGGAGGATACGTCTAGTCCCGTGAAGCCCGATGCAATCTTTCCTAATAACTGGGTCTCTTTTCATCAGGATGGTCATGTGATTACTTATCCAATGTTGGTGCCAACCCGACGAGCCGAACGTAGTCAAGAAATTTTGACACAGATTGAGCAAGACTTTGTGGTGAAAAAATATTCGCACTATGAGCAGTTTGAAGCGGCTGGCAGAATATTGGAAGGTACTGGTAGTATTATTTTTGATAGAACTAATAAGGTCGCTTATGCCTGTACGAGTGAAAGAACAGATGCGACTTTGTTGGTGAAATTATGCGAAGAAATTGGCTATCAACCCGTCTCTTTTCGGGCGATAGACCAAAATGGACAAGAGATCTACCACACCAATGTCATGATGATGATTGCAGATGAATTTGCAGTTGTCTGTATGGAATCTGTTCAAGATGGGGCAGATAAATTATTGTTGACTCAGTTTTTGAGGACGACGAAAAAAGTGATTATTGATATTTCGCTTGCCCAAATGAATCAGTTTGCTGGCAATATGCTCCAAGTGAAATCTACAGCCGGACAGCGTTTTACAGTGATGTCTGCTTCCGCTAAAAAAGCCTTGACTCATACTCAAATAGTAAAAATTGAGTCTTTTAATCCAATCATTTCTATTGATATCCCAACAATCGAAAAATATGGTGGAGGGAGCGTGCGATGCATGATGGCGGAAATATTCTTACCTAAAAGATAATTAATAAAGGAAATAGATAATTAGTAGGCCTTGTAGCCAACGCCTGCCTGTCGCTTCGCGCCTTCGCGGTTTTCCCACACGCCACTCATGCCGCGCCACGTCTTGTTCCTTCGCGCCTTCGCGCCTTCGCGGTTTTCCCCCACGCCGCTCATGCCCCACGCCGCTTCTGCCTTCGCGTCTTCGCGTCTTTGCGGTTTTCCCCCACGCCGCTCATGCCCCACGCCGCTTCTGCCTTCGCGTCTTCGCGTCTTTGCGGTTTTCCCCCACGCCGCTCATGCCCCACGCCGCTTCTGCCTTCGCGTCTTCG
>CAYRVZ010000268.1:0-4006 GCA_964427815.1 uncultured Saprospiraceae bacterium
CTTCCCAGATTCTGACACGGTCGCCAGATGATCTCTATATTCTGAGGAAGAATTTTGAGGTTTTTGTTGTTCTTTCATTTAGGTCCGTTAAATCAATCAAAAAAAATAGGTGAGCAATCCTACCGAAAAAGAACACTGCTCACCTATCTAAATTACCCTAGATTTTACTACTCGGTGTAAAGTTCTCCTTGGGGGTCTTTCGGATTTGCAGGTGTGGTTCCATGGAGTTTTACCAAAACATAAGAAGCCACTTGTTGCATTTCTTTACCAGAGAGTATGGCCTTCCATGCCACCATTCCTTCACCTGGCCTTCCACCATTTTTGACTACTTTAAAGACATCCTTTATGCCTGGACCGTGAATCCAATAGTTATCGGTTAGATTTGGCCCTACTATTCCACCACCGTCAGCCAAGTGACAGGCGACACAATTGGTTTCATAAATAGCCTTCCCAGCCGCCAAACTAGCGTCATCTTCCAAGAGTGTAACGGTGCTTTCAGAAATAGCCCCCCCATGAGCCTTGACATAGGCATCTACCTCAGCTTGCCCCATTGCCATTTCTTCTTGAAATTGTTTTGCCGAACTCCAATCTGTTAGGATATGATAATAGGTAAAGTAAACTACCCCAATGATACACATTATCCAAAACAAACCCACCCACCAAGGTGGGAGATTATTGTTTAACTCTTGGATCCCATCATATTCATGGTCTATCAATAAATCCTTCTCATCATCAAAAACGTCAAGTCCTTTAGAAAAATCGGAACCAGAAAACCCTTCATCTGGACTTGGGGTTGAGGACAAACCCTCTCTACTTGTAGCTTGTAAAAGCGCATCATTTCCCTTGGTAGGTGATTTTTTTGGTGTTGCCTGAGCAACTGCTTCATTGAGTTGTTTTAGCGCTGCCGCTGACCTCAAAAGCGCATAAATACCAAATAAGATTGTCACGGATCCTATAGCCATAAGCGCATATAGAAAGGTCGAACTAGCTCCACCTGCACCAAAGGCTAAGGCAGGAACCAAGCACGAAAGCAACAAAAGAAAAACTTTATTATTCGTCATTTTTGTAGTTTTTTAATTCTTTTATTTCGTCATCATCTAAAGGTAAATTGGACATATACTCGACATCGCTTTTTTTCTTAGTAATGGCCATTATCACCGCAATGACAAACACCGAAAAAAAGATAAGTGTCGAAAGAATTCCAGCCCATTCTGTATTATCAAAAAGTCCTTTGAACATAACATTAGTATTTGACTAGGCAGTTATCTTCGATTATTACCAAGATAACTGCCTATTGTTGAATGTTTATTTTGCTTTAATATCAGTACCAAGACGTTGGAGATAAGCGATTAAAGCAATAATCTCCTTGGTCTTTAGTTCATCAGTGGTCACACCATTATCCGACTTCGCAAGACCAGCGGCAATGGGTTCTGCTTGCTTCTGCAAATCAGCTAAAGCTGATTCTTCATAACCTTCAGCATAAGGAGTACCCAAATACCTCAAGACACTAATCTTCTTAGATAAGGTTGAATTATCAAGGTCGTTCTCAAACAGCCAAGGATAAGGAGGCATAATAGAAGATGCTTCTGTACCTTGCGGATCTAGCATGTGATCATAATGCCACTTATCGGGATACTTACCACCCACACGGTGTAGATCCGGCCCAGTACGTTTAGAGCCCCACAGGAAAGGTCTATCAAAAATGTATTCCCCTGCTTTAGAATATTCTCCATACCGAACGAATTCGTGTCGAAAAGGCCTTACTTGCTGAGAGTGACAGTTCACACAACCTTCTCTGATATAGATGTCACGTCCTTGCAGCTCTAAAGCTGTATATGGTTTGACCGCTTCTATCTTAGGCACACTTGAAGTCATCATGGTCATAGGGAAAAACTCCAATGCTCCCCCAATTAAAATGGCTACAGTTGACCAAAGTAATAAAGGTACCGCTCTACGCTCCAATCTTCTATGAGCTGTTTCCGTAGGATCTTCATGTATCACCAATGCTGGTGCTTCTGCTGCTTCATTGCGAATCAACTTTCCAGATGTAGCGGTTTTCATTAGGTTGTAAAAACCAATCAAAGCGCCAGTCAAATATAAAGATCCCCCAAATGCTCTAAGTGCGAGCATAGGTTTAATTGCTTGTAAAGTAGCTACAAAAGAATTCATCAAGGCTCCTTCTGGCTTAAATTCTGACCACATCATGCTTTGTGTAGCACCTGCCCAATACATCGGAACCACCCAGAATAAGATACCTAAGGTAGCTACCCAAAAGTGAATATTTGCTAATTTTACGGAATATAATTTTGTTCCATATAATCTTGGGAATATCCAATAGAACATACCAAAAGTCATAAATCCATTCCATCCGAGCGTCCCAATATGTACATGCGCCGGAATCCAATCCGTAAAGTGAGTAAAGGCATTCAAAGATTTAATGGAAAGCATAGGGCCTTCAAATGTTGACATACCGTAGGCAGTAACCGCTACCACCATAAATTTCAAAATCGGATCTTCCCGTACTCTGTCCCATGCTCCACGAAGAGTCAACAGTCCATTTAACATTCCACCCCAAGAAGGAGCGATTAACATCAATGAGAATACCGTCCCAACAGATTGGGTCCAATCTGGTAAGGCAGAGTACAATAAATGGTGAGGCCCTGCCCAGATATAAATAAAAATCAACGACCAAAAGTGAATAATAGATAGTTTATAAGAATAAACCGGTCTATTAGCTGCTTTGGGAAGGTAGTAATACATCAATCCCAAATAGGGTGTAGTCAAGAAAAAGGCTACGGCATTATGACCGTACCACCACTGTAACAAGGCATCTTGAATCCCAGCAAATACCGGATAACTCTTCCACATACTGACAGGAATCTCCAAATTGTTTCCAATATGCAATACGGCAATGGTTATAAAAGTAGAGATGTAGAACCAGATTGCCACATAGAAGTGAGACTCTCTTCTTTTTATCATAGTCCCGATCATGTTGGCTCCAAAAGATACCCAAGCAACCGTAATTAACAAGTCAATAGGCCATTCTAATTCGGCATATTCATGTGAACTCGTGAATCCTAGAGGAAGGGTAATCGCCGCCCCAACAATAACCAACTGCCAGCCCCAGAAATGGATTTGGCTCAGAATTGAGCTGTACATTCTCGCTTTAAGGAGTCGCTGCGTGGAATAATAAATTCCCGCAAAAATGGCGTTACCGACAAAAGCAAAAATAGCCGCGTTTGTATGCAATGGTCGTAATCGACCAAAAGACATCCAGGATATCCCTAGATTCATGCTAGGGAATACCAGCTCTAGAGCAATCCAGAGACCAACTGTGAATGCAACAATACCAAAGACAATCGACGCTACTGCGAAGTTTCTTACAATGGTATTGTCATATTCAAATTTTTCAATTTGTGCCATAATTTGATTAAATTTTTGACTGGTTATTGTTTTGCTACTGAATCTGTATCAAGAGTGGAAATTGGTTGAACCAATTCATCATCAAGTAATATTCTCATTGCAGGTGTAACATCATCCTCATATTGGCCTGTGCGAACCGCCCAGACAAAAAAATACAAGAAACCAAGCGCTACCATTGCGCTCAAGGCAATTAAAAGAAAGATGATAAACATACCAACGGATTACATTTTAAACAATACAAAGGTCATCATATATCTATAAATAATGCGTGAAAATGAAATGACCTTTATCACCTAAACTAGGGACATATACCCACTCTTCTTACATAAAACCTTTAAGCTAAAGCGTAAATAGGCTATTTAGAATGATTCTAAAATAGTATGACTTGTGCAGAATGCGCACCTAAATATTTAATTCTTTTGCAAATAATTTTTAAAAAAACCTTTTTTTTATCAAATACTCTTCTTCTTAAGTAGCAAAGAGCCCAAAATAACCCCTAATAATACAACACTAATAGAACTTAAGGGCATCAATATAGCGGCTATAACTGGAGATAGTTGACCTCGGATAGCATAACTCAGCC
>CAYRVZ010000269.1:0-3894 GCA_964427815.1 uncultured Saprospiraceae bacterium
CAGATAGTAGTAGCACATTAAGCTATAGGGAGTATATAGAAAACATTGTCCTTTTTCATCCCGTTGCCAAAATGGCTAACCTAAAATCTAAGTTTGCGGAAGCCGAATGGATGTCAAGCAAAGGATATCTTGACCCAGTTTTAAAGGCTAGCTGGCTTCAAAAAGAACTTAATGACAAGTTATACTATCGACAATATCAGGGAAAACTAAAAATACCGACCAAGCTGGGTATTGATTTCGTTGGCGGCTACGAACGTAATGACGGAACGTTTTTAAATCCTGAAAACAAAACAGATAAATTCGGATTGTGGAATGTTGGCATAGAGGTAAACGTACTTCAAGGATTAATTACTAACGAAAGGAGAACCGCAATTAGCCAAGCTAGGATATTTCAAAACCTAGCCAATAATGAGCAACAAATAATTATCAACGACTTGCTCTTTACCGCTTCTTTTGCCTATCTCCAATGGCAACTATATGTTCATTCTCAAGAAGTTCTTTCAGATAACATTGACATCGCCCAAATCTACTTTAACAACACTAAACGTTCTTTTTTTGGGGGTGAAAAAACAGTAATGGACACCCTGGAATCTTTCATTATGCATCAAGATGCAATAATCAGAGCTCAAAAAAATAATCTGAATTTAATCATTAGCAGACAACAGGTAGAGAATTTCTTGTGGTTTAATGATATTCCAATGCAGTTAAAAACTAGCGTTATGCCTGAAAATTTTCGAAATCCTATTTTTAATCTTTTCGGTGAATTAAACATTGCAAATCCGCTCCTTAACCACCCAATAATTTCAGCAAAAGAAAATAAACAATCTTACTTAAGAACAGAACTGAAACTAAAACGAGAAAAGTTAAAACCTAAATTAAAAATAAAATACAATCCACTTCTTTCAACTTCAGAAAACAGTATTTCTCCAAGTTACTCTACCACAGATTATAAATGGGGGGTTGATTTTTCTATGCCTTTATTTTTAAGAACAGAAAGAGCAGCCATCCAAAAAGGCAATCTAAAACTACAAGATATTGCTTTAGATATTGAAAACAAAAAAAACCAATTTCAAAACAAACTAGATGCTAGTCGTCTTAAACAAGTCGTTCTAAGAAAGCAATTAGATTTATTGGCTCGCAATGTCGAAGGGTACGAACTTTTACTCCTAGGTGAAAATGAAAAGTACAAATACGGAGAGAGTTCTGTTTTTTTATTAAACAAAAGACAAGAAAAATTTATAAATGGCAAGCTAAAGTTGATTCAACTGCAAATAAAATCACAAAATGAGTTGTTACGGTATTTATACTACTCAAATGGTCTCGCACTGGAATAGTACCCATACATCATACATCCGTTCAGTTCCTAAAAAAGAGGGAATTGCGCTATCCCCTCACCCCCACTTAACGAATCAACGTCACATTTCCTTTGTGTTCGTACTGCTCTCCATTGATACAACCCACCTTCAAATAAAAACCATAAACATCTGGCGGTAGCTTCTTTCCATTAAAAGTGCCGTCCCATCCTGTGCTTTGGCTACTCGTTTCAAACACTTTTTCACCCCAGCGATTATACACCATCAGCTGCATCGTTTCCACAATAAACCCATACACCTTAAAGTCATCGTTCAATCCATCACCATCCGGTGTAAACCCCGTAGGCACAAAGACGTTTGGTAAGCCACATTCTGGATTTAAAACGACTACTCTTACTGTCGTAGAATCTGGGCATCCACTTCCGCCCCACCCAACTAATTGATAATCAGTTGTTTCTGAAGGTGTAGCGATTGGATTTTGAATAGTCTCGTTATTCAACGACCCCGCTGGATCCCAAAGAAATGAAGTAGCCGTTCCTGACCCAGAAAGCTGACTAGATTCCCCAATAAATATGGTATCTGGATTCGCTTGCGCAAAAATATCTGCTACCTCTGAAACAAAAATATTCACTTCAAAATTTCGCATACAAATAGAATCTAAATCATTGACTTCTACAAAATACATCTGGTCTTCTTGGATGTCTGTCACCAGCGGGCTGGGCGTGTTTGGATCTGATAAACCCGTCGATGGTGTCCAAAAATAGGTAAGTGAATCTACAGGATTAGGATTAAGCATTACATCTTCTCCACGACAAACCAAAACAACCGTATCTGGTAAATCCGCAATCACCGGAATAGTGAAAGGTATTTCAATTTCTTTTTGGCAACCATTAGTAGATTCGATGGTGCCATGCAGCACGGTATTACTGCCCGCTGGGATGGTCAAACTAGCCTGTTGATCCGTTGACGAAACAGAAGCAATATCATTTATCAGTTCCCATAACCAACTCTTCGTTTCATAAATAGAATCAACAGTCTGATCCATGATCTGGATGGCTAAACTATCTCCACAGCCTATCACATCCCAATCTACCCCAATATCAAAAGTAGTATATTGAAGGTTGATGCTTTTCACGAAAGTATCAATACAGGATTCGCTCCTAACCGAAATCAAGGTAATCACATATTGCCCCGTATCTGGATAAGAATAAGTTGGATTTGCCAAAATGGAGGTATCAGAATCTATATTCAACACCCCAAAATCCCAATAATAACTCAAGGCATTTTCGCTCAAATTATCCAAATCTATTGTTAATTCATCACATTGCAGACTCGGCACAAAAAAGGAAGAAACGACTTCTCCACAATCACTGACATTAAATTGGAAGTCCCGCTTAGTTACGGATAAAAGCACTCCATCTCTGTACTCATGCATACAGACCCCTACCACAAACTGACCGATGGTATTGGGGATAGCCGTTAATTGACCTGTAACAGGATCGATGGACAGCGGCACGCCTCCTAGCATATTTTGCACATTATAAGGTGGATTTATCCACTTCACTTCTTCGGCGATGGGATATTCAGGCGGCTGTGGCATGGGGTTTCCAAAATTCGAATGTTGCCCACCGATAAATGGCGCACAAATAGAATACACAATAGAATCCCCTTCTAAATCCGAAGCAGAATGGTCAAAATCCAATTGCTTATCTACGCAGAGTGCTATCGGAGGCCATTGACTATAGACAGGGCTAGAATTACACAATAGCATGGACGCCTCAGTCATTTCCACCACAAAACTAGCCCCAGTTTCTAATGGATTTTGAATATTTAAGAGGGTCTCATTTCGACAACATCGCTGATATACTATAGAATATCCCCCCTGCACAAAAGGCAACGTGATCGTATCCACATATTGCATGACCTCAACACAGACATCAGGCGGAATACTGAGACAAGGATCTTCTAATTCATACACGATTGTATCCGAAAAAGTATCCTCAATTTTCAATTCATAGGTTGCGGTGTCCACTCCACTCAAGAAAAACCCAATAGAAGCAGGAGAATCAAAAGGAGGTTCTCCATAAAAGCAATCTCTATATACGGTCAAAGTAATTTCATATTGGTCATTCCCTAAGCACTTATACCCAATTTCTCCTCCTACGATATGGGTCGCTTTCGCTGAAAAAGAAATACAGATAAAAAGAAATGCAATTGTAAAATACCTCAAAACAAGACCATTTTAATGTTATCAACTTAAAACAAGACCCAAATATAAGATAAAATGATACCCGCTCTATCTTTTTGAGCAACTCATCTAAAAGAATTGTACTTTTGACAACCTCTCCATAAAAATAAAACCAATGAAAGACCAAGATAGAAGGAAGCAATTCCGCCCAGAATCCTTAATGATGTTGGACATGCGCTAGAAAAGGTGTAAAGCATAGGATAGCAGCTATTTTTTTTACTAAAAAGCCTTTGCTATCAATACTTTTGCCGAAGTGGGTAACTAAAGTGTTGGATATTAGTGTAATAGAAACTTATGATTTGGGACTAATCATTTCATAACACAGTTTTTAGC
>CAYRVZ010000270.1:0-3890 GCA_964427815.1 uncultured Saprospiraceae bacterium
ATCAAGATGGACCCCATTTCTCGATTGAAAAGTTATCTGGATGGCCTTGCAGATAACATCAATGAATTAAGCATGCAGATTGGGCAGCTAAGAGGCGAAATGAGAAGCCTACGGACTATTATTGATAAGAATGATGCAGGTATTAAGCAAAATTTACTCCTTGCGGAAAAAGCCAAAGCGAATAATAATCAAAAAGACCTTATCCTTACCTCTAGAAAAGCAGGACGGCTTAAAGAGTCCAACAAAAAGTACTTTGTGTTGGAAAAACAAATGAGGCAGTTGTATAAAATATTGACAAGGATGTATGAGCATTCGGAAATATTGCATGAAGATACACAGGACCAAGTGTCTATCAAAGAGATTGAGTACAAAGCAATTTTGGCCTCTAGTAAAGCGATGAAAGGGGCTAAAAGTATCATAAATGGTTCCTCCAAAAAAGAACTTTTTGACCAGTCCATGCAGTATATCCTAGATGATTTATCACGTAAATCAGGAGAAATGGAACGATTCATGGATTTGTCTAAAGACTACATGGATACCATGGATTTAGAGAATGCCGAGTTTGAGAACGATGGGCTACAACTTCTTGAAAACTTTGAAAGCAGCATCTTGGTTGATGCAGGAATTCTAGACATCAACCAAAAACCAAAACGCCAAAGGGAAGAACTAGACAGGGAAGATGAAAAGGAGGAAGGAAGTTCCTACGATGATTTATTCTGATGTTAATCGCCTTTCCTAAGGGAAGATATTTGGGTTCATACATGTAAAAAAATATTTTACGGTACAGGCATAAAAAAAAGCGAGAAGCCACACCAGCTGCTACAACCTTTTACCCTTGCTGCGTTTCCGCCCTGGGGGATTCGAAGGGAGCTAACTCCGTGACTCTCGCCGGGTGCAAAGGTAAACCAATATATTTAGCAATGAAACTTTTTCTCGAAAAAAAATAAAAAGGTTAGGGCGTTGCAATAAAAAAAGGTTGGGGCGTTGCATTGCAACGCCCCAACCCCCTAATCCAATCTCAATTCGGATATTATTTTCGAATCACCGTAAACCGCTTAAACACAACGCCATCTACGGTATAAACCTTAGCCATATAGACACCCGGCATCAAATCCGTTACAGGATATACAAAATGATTGCTCTCCAAGCCACGCACATAAAATAGTTTACGACCCTGAGCATCCATTATTTCAATCTTATTCGCAACAAATCCACTATTCAAGTGGATGTTAATTTCTTCACTAGATGGATTAGGATATACCATTACTTTGTCTGCATCAAAATCTCCAAGACCAGTGCCTGCAAGATTCAATTGGAGTGTCGTACTCCCATTATTGATACCATAAGCGACACCATTTGCATTCGATACAGAACCACCGTCAATAGTGATTTCTAGCGATCCATCGGTTTTAATCCCATCCAATTCATCATCAATGATGAAATTCAGAGAACCGATTATGCCTTGTCCACTTGCCGCTTGCAGACCCGTACGGGTAAGAGCAGACTCCAGTCGACCATTATAAGGCGCTTTAGCGATAGATAGTACACCATCATTTTGGGTCAACCAACTCTCCTCTTCGTAGGAAATATAGGCACCATCAAAGGCATCTTTCCAATAATTAATGTTAAAAGTAAAACCATAGACATCAACAGCAGGATAATTATCAGAACCTAAAATCAACGGAATAGACACGAAATCTCCCGGTTGAGGATTGGATACGCTAGGTGTTCCAAATTCTATATTGATTTGTTTATTGGCTGTAGGGATAAATGGCACTAAATTATCATTTTTGGCGTAAGCTAAACCAATACCCGCAGTATCAGCCGCACTTATCAATCCATCACCATTGATGTCACAATGTTTTAAATCTATTGGGCTAAATGGAATGTCCCAATTTTCACCAGCATGTGCATACCAATCAGTTGTATTATCGATACGAGCGGGGCCTGTTGTGCCAAAGTACTGACCAATCATTAATAAATCGGTAACATTGACTTCCCCATCTGCATTGGCATCTCCTGGCCATATACAATCATCAAAGCAGGTAGCAGGTGCATCCAATACTTCAACATTCACTTTTACCTCTTCACATTCTTCGTTTTCAAGCAAACAGTAATACACATCAAATTCATCTACACCCGTGAAACCTTCTTCGGGATAATAAAGCAACATGTTATTACCCGTGACTTCTTCACCGTCAATTGTTATGGTTTGCTCTCCTTCTAAAAATTCTAATGACCCATGATTAGGTGCATTTATCTCTTCATATCCAAAATCTGTAAAAGTAGTCGGATATTTAATGATAAGTGGAGCCCCTACAGTTGTCGTTAAGTCGAATGTCCCCTTATACGGCGCTTGGTTCCCAATTAATAATTCTACAGTACCTTCCTCTACATTTGGGTTAGAAGAAGTACCAATTTGATAGGTAAATTTAACCCCACTCGTATAGTTGTTGGCAGGTGTATAAGTAAAATTACCACCCCCATTATAAACCAAAGTACCGATGCCTGGCTGCGTAAAGCCTTTAACATAATAATTGCCATAGTCATTCGAGCGAACATTAAAAGTCACAGGCGTGTTTCTAGGTGTAAAAACTCTATCTAAGATAGCGTATTTGTTTGGTTTAGCTTTATTATATACGGTTACACTGACTTCCTTGGTCAATTGACCTTTGGTAATCGTAAAATTATCTGTCCCATAAAAATCTTCATTGGGCGTATAGACTAATTCCAAACCATCGTTTATCTGGGCAGTTCCATTCGTGGGAGCGGAATCTATCTCATACCCAGTCCATTCAAGGGGCGCTTCGACTGGAATATTTTTTGTGGTCGCTAAATCCATGGTTAAGTCAATGGATTCTCCATCTAAGACTGATATAGTCAATAGTCCTGTCCCACAAGTACCCAAACTATCACAGGCAATATAGCGAATATGTGCCATTCCGCTATAACCAGAATCTGGAGAAAAATGAATCATTCCATTCGATATTGTCGCTTCTCCTCCCTCAACAAAGGCAATTTGATTGGCATGCAGCGGCGGATGACTGGCATAATCATTGGACAGCACACCCCTTGAAACGGTTGACCCATTCATCGCCACGTAATCGTAGTCATTTTTTGGCGTGACGATAGATTTTACAACTTTAAACTTAAAAGTCACATAATTATAGGTCGTCCAACCGTCCCGAACCTCAATGGTCAATTCATCTAACCCCTCATAGTTCTCATCAGGCGTGTAGCTGAATTCAAATTTGCCATTCCCTTGTGGGGAAAAACCAATATAGTCTCCGTGTTTGGGGTACTTGACAATTAAGGGAGAACTTGGTTGAGATTGTACGAGACCCGTAAATACCTGCGTATTGGTTAGGATCTCACCTTCAAAACCAACTTGGGCATGAAGCACTGCGATTGACAGGATGAAGACAAGAATAAGGGAAAATTGTCGAAGTATAAGCATGTTGAGGATGTTTATTTGTTGCAAGATACACATATTTCTTTACAATACCAAAAAATAATGTTGAATTTAGAAACCAACTAATCGAGGGCAAAATTATATTAAGTTTTAACCACTTGGATTACAAGTTGTTATGTCACATTTTTTTAACAAAAATATATAAAAATAATTCCATATGACCGTCTTTATTGACTTCGGCACAACAGAAACCAAGAGGTAGCTCTTTTTATTTCTACTTTTTTACATTACAAAGAATGCTAATAAGTCCAAATTTAATGCCAAGATTTTGTCAACTTTCCCACAATTTTCAACTCAATCCGAAAATGGGCTAAATGTAGGGGGTTTTTATCCACCAATAAAAAAATCAAACTCAAAACTTACACAAAATAGGCAAAAAATAACTAAATTTGACCCAATGGAATCCACCAAAATTGTC
>CAYRVZ010000271.1:0-3879 GCA_964427815.1 uncultured Saprospiraceae bacterium
ATATTAAAAAAAGACGTTGAGAATCTAGGATTCGTAAACGATTTAGTAGAAGTTAAAAATGGTTACGGTCGTAACTATTTGATTCCAAAAGGAATAGCTGTGTTGGCAACAGCTGCAGCAAAAAAGGTAAACGCAGAGACCATGCGACAAAGAGCACATCGTGATGAAAAACTCATTAAAGATGCCAAAAAAATTGCGGCAACTCTAGAAGAAGTTACCTTGAAAATAATGTCAAAATCAGCAGATGGCGATAAATTGTTTGGCTCAGTAACTAATGCGGATATTGCAGAGGCACTTGGAAAACAAGGTTTTGAATTTGAAAAGAAATTTATTACTATTGACGGTAGAAACATCAAAAGGGTAGGGGAGTATGTGGCTCACATTCGTCTGCACAGAGAATTAGTTTTTGATTTGCCCTTTTCGATCTATGCAGACCCTGCATTTATCATTAAAAAATCAAAAGCTAAAAATCTTTCTGAAGAGGATGTGACTGTAAAACAAGAAGAAGATGAGTTTGCACACAAGAAAGAAAGTATTGATGTGGTAGCCAGTATGGCAAGAAAAAAAACACCTGATACAGAAGATGCTTTTGACGCTGAAATTACTGAAAAAGAAGCTGTAAAAAGCGAATCTGCTGAAGCTGATTCAGTTGAGGAAGTGGTCAATGAAGTTAAAACAGATGCAAAAAACACTAAAAAAACTGAAGAATAAGTTTGTTGTTAATAAAGCATTAATAAAGTGTTAATAAAAAGCCCATCAAGTAATTGATGGGCTTTTTATTTTTAGTAGTTTAGCAACAATAAATTATAAGATCATTAACCAAATTCTTTATAAAATGAAAAAACTAATATCGCTTTTAACTTTTTTGTTAACAATCAGTACTTTTGCACAAGTTACCACCTCAAAAATTCAAGGAACAGTTACAGATGATGCGGGTGTATTATTTGGTGCTACTGTTGTAGCAAAGCATGCGCCAACGGGAACCGTAATGGGAGCTATGACCCAAGAAAATGGAAATTATGCCATTCCAAATTTACGTGTAGGCGGACCTTATACCGTAACTTTTAGTTTTGTGGGCTACAAAACTATCGAATACAATGATATTTATCTGCAATTGGGTAAAACAGTTAACATTGATGTGCAAATGACTTCTGAAAGTCAAGAATTAGATGAAGTGGTTATTAAATACACCAGAAACGACACTTTTAATAGCGGACGTACAGGTTCAGAAACAAGTGTTGGGAAAAAGGAATTGACTACCTTACCTACTATTTCTCGTTCACAAGCTGATTTTACAAGGCTAGAGCCAACAGCAAGTGACGGATCTTTTGGCGGACGAAATGACCAATACAACAACTTTTCCTTAGATGGTTCCATTTTTAATAATCCTTTTGGATTGGACGCTGCCACACCAGGAGGTCAAACCAGTACACAACCCATCTCTTTAGATGCAATAGATCAAATTCAAGTATCTACTGCTCCTTATGATGTGTCTTTATCTGGTTTTACAGGTGCCGCCGTTAATGCAGTTACTAAAAGTGGTACCAATACACTATCGGGTACCGTTTATGGTTTCTATAGAAATCAAGATTTAACGGGAGGAAAAATAAAGAAACAAGATATTTTTGTTCCCGAATTAAGTCATTTTCAAACGGGTTTTAGTGTAGGAGGACCTATTGTTAAAAACAAATTATTTTTCTTTATCAATGCCGAAAGAGAAAATAGAGTAGATGCTGGTTCCAGTTGGATTCCAAATAACGGTGATGGAACTACCGAGATTAATGAAGCGACTGTCTTAGAATCGGATATGATTGCCGTACAAAATGCTCTAGCTAATTTAGGCTATGATACGGGTGCTTATAGAGATTTTACACATCTAACGGAGTCGTGGAAAGGTATTATGAAACTAGATTATAACATTAATGATAAGCATCGTATGTCGCTGATATATAATTTTTTAGATGCATCCCAAGAACATCCTGCGCACCCAACTGCTTTAGGCTTTAGAGGACCCAGTAGTGAAACACTACAGTTTGAAAATTCAGGATATCAGATGAATAATATTATCCATTCATTCTTGGCGGAAGTAAACTCTAGTTTTGGAAATGGTATTTCCAATAAATTCCAAGCGGGTTACACTTCGTTTAGTGATTTTAGAAATGCTTTATCAGATCCAGCACCAGCAATTACTATTCAAAATGGACAAGGTTCCAATTATATTATTGCAGGTTATGAGCCATTTTCTATTCATAATGTTTTAGACCAAAGAGTCTATCAAACTAGTAATAAATTGAGTATTATTCGAAATGCACACAATATTACATTAGGGGCTTCTTTTGAAAAATTTGAATTTGGAAATGCTTTCAATCTAGGTGCTTTTGGATATGATGAGAATGGTGATTTTGTACAAGAAGTAGGAGCTTTTGCGGCTTATGCAGATATGAGTGCCTTTTTAACTGATGCTACGGATGGAACGCTTGCAGCAGCCTTAGCGAATGCAGAATCAGTAAATACAAACTCAAATAATAATGGAGAAGGAGTGATAGGAGGATGGAATTATTATAAAATTAATGTGGGTCAAGTAGCTCTTTATGCTCAAGATGAAATAAGCCTTTCGGATAATTTTAAATTGACCTTGGGATTGCGTACCGATAAACCTTTATACTTTAATTCATCAGATTTGGCACAGGATTATATTGCCACTCAATTTAGCTATGTTCCAGAAATTAAGTATTTTGATCCTGAAAAAGAAGAGGAGGTGCAATTTGATTCTACACAAATGCCAACAAATAGCTTTATTTTCTCGCCAAGATTAGGGGTTAATTGGGATGTTACTGGAGATAACACTTTCCAAGTACGCGGGGGAACAGGAATCTTTACAGGACGTTTGCCTTTTGTGTGGGTTGGAAATCAATCGGGTGCACCCAACTGGTGGTTCTATCAGGTAATTGACCCAGACTTCCAATGGCCAACGGTATGGAAATCAAGCTTGGGGATCGATAAGAAATTTGAGGGTGGATTGGTTGCTACTATAGACCTTTCTTATACGGATGATATAAAAGCGGCACATGTTCAAAATTGGGGACTAAAAAAACCATCAGGTACTTTACAAGGTGTTGATTCAAGACCTATCTATACTTCAGGTGATTATATGACATATGATCATGGTTGGGGACCTATACCTGTTAATGCTTTTGTCTTGTCTAACTCTAATCAAGGTTATTCATACAATGCATCGGTTAAAATTCAAAAATCATTTGAAAATAATTTAACAACGAGTATCGCCTATAACTACATGGAGTCAAAAGATGTAAACTCTATTGAAGCAGAGATAACGGGTGACGCGTTTGCATTTAACCCAGTGTATGGCGATGCTAATAAAGATGCCCTGTCGTATTCTAAGTACGGAGATAAACACCGTGTGGTTGGAATGATTGGCAAAAGTTTTGAGTATAATAAGTTCTATACTAATATAGCTACTATTTTTGAATACGCACAAGGAGGTCGCTTTAATTACACTTATGGCGGTGACATCAATGGAGATGGGTCAGGCATGAACGATTTGTTATATATACCAACAGATACTGAAGTGAATCAAATGACTTTTGATGCTGGTGCAGGTTTTGGAACAGAAGCAGCACAAAGACAAGCTTTTGAAAACTATATACAACAAGATAATTATTTAAGTGCCAATAGAGGGAAAGCGATGGAACGTTACGGAGCTTTAAGCCCATGGAGAGGTCGTTGGGATGTGAAAGTATTACAAGGCTATAATATAGATAGCAAACGTAGTGTTGAGTTTAGTTTAGACATTTTAAACCTAGGTAATTTATTTAACTCTAATTGGGGAGTGGTTCAACAAGCAGCAATTGTACAACC
>CAYRVZ010000272.1:0-827 GCA_964427815.1 uncultured Saprospiraceae bacterium
AATATGATTTACTCCTATTCAATGTATGCTAGAAAGTATTTCGAAAGGTTTACTAACAATAAGGATTTAATTCCAATGTCCTCTAATATGGATGAGGTGTTCAATAATATATTTGACCATTCTAAATCCCACGTTACGGGCTATATAATAACTCAGTATTACCCTAAGACTAACAAAATATCATTTTCTGTTTGTGATTTTGGTGTTGGAATCCCAGCTTCGATTAAAAATGCTGATTTAGACAATGATAAGGAATATGAAGATTGGAAGGCAATCCTAAAATCCTTGGAAAAAGGATTTTCAATAAAATCTACACCAAGAAACAGAGGTTTTGGATTAAATAATCTATTGGAATTGACTGAAAGTTCCAATGGAGTTCTTCAAATAATATCAAATGGCGGATTAGTACTTAAAGAGGCTGGTGAAATGTATAAAGCAGGTAATGTAGCTTATGATTTTAATGGCACCTTGGTTAAAGTTGAAATTGACTTAAATACCTTTGAAGAAAAGGACGAAACAGATCAGATATTTGACTTTTAGTAAAGTTTTAGTATATTTATGTATACTTTTGCATGGAATTTGAGCGTTATGATTAAAATACTTTTCTTATGAAAACCTTAATCTTAAGAGACATAGTGGATAATTCAAGTTCAGTAGAACAAGGTATAATTTTATTTAATCACTTAAAAAGTGCTTATATTAATGATTGTACTATTATTTTACAAGTAGACTCTGACTTATCCTTGTCGTCATCTTTTCTTAATTCCTCAGTTGGGGTATTTCTTGATGCTTATGGTTTCTCTAATTTTAGGAATACACTAAAGTTT
>CAYRVZ010000272.1:837-3826 GCA_964427815.1 uncultured Saprospiraceae bacterium
AAGGATCAAAGACTCAATTTCAAAGATTCAATAAATATATTCAGGAATATAACGATTTATATTTGGCCTAATTTTAGAGCTTGTGGCTAACTTTAGGTTATTGCCCATCGCTTTGTGCATTTCGCTGCGAGAATTTTTTTGTGAACGGTATAAAGCGCACAACGAATAGCAAAAAAACTAAAGTCGTCACCTAAAGACGAGGGATTTAGCTGCAGAGTAATACCGCCACGATTTTTAGTTCTAACGCTGCTTATTAAGCAACACTTCCTCATTCGAAAAATATACTATTTTTTACAAATTTCTAGCTGTGATATAGCATCTGAATTCCGTACTTTTGCACTCGACATCCATTCAAATAGTAAAACTAAAAGTACATGAGCAATTTCGATGTTATTGTTTTAGGAAGTGGTCCCGGAGGATATGTAACCGCCATCAGAGCTTCACAATTAGGACTTAAAACCGCCATTGTAGAAAAAGAAAACCTTGGGGGCGTTTGTCTTAATTGGGGCTGTATTCCCACCAAAGCCCTACTGAAATCAGCTCAGGTATTTGAATACTTGCAACATGCTGAGAATTACGGATTAAAAGCAGAGAACGTTGACAAAGATTTCGGTGCGGTGGTAAAAAGAAGCCGTAGCGTTGCAGAGGGCATGAGCAAAGGCGTTCAGTTTTTGATGAAAAAGAATAAAATAGAAGTCATCAACGGTTTCGGCACCTTAAAGACGGGAAAGAAAATAGCGGTGAAAAATGCCGAGGGAGAAGAAACAGAATACACCGCAAATCATATTATTATTGCTACTGGGGCACGTAGTCGTGAACTACCCAGCTTACCCCAAGACGGAAAAAAGATAATCGGATACCGTGAAGCCATGACCCTAAAAGACCAACCCAAAAAAATGATTGTTGTAGGCAGTGGAGCGATCGGAATCGAATTTGCCTACTTCTACAACTCAATGGGCACTGAAGTAACCGTTGTGGAATACCTTGACCGCATTGTTCCTGTTGAAGATGAGGATGTTTCCAAGCAGTTGGAACGTAGCTTTAAGAAAGCTGGGGTAAAAATCATGACCTCAGCAGAAGTTACAGGGGTAGATACTTCTGGAGCTGGTGTAAAGGCCACGGTAAAAACTGCCAAAGGAGAAGAAATTTTAGAAGCTGATATCGTTCTTTCAGCAGTAGGAATTAAGACCAATATTGAAAACATAGGTTTAGAGGAAGTGGGAATCGCCACTGATCGTGATAAAATTTTAGTGAACGATTACTATCAAACCAACATTCCTGGGTATTATGCAATCGGTGATGTTACCCCAGGGCAGGCGTTAGCGCATGTCGCCTCTGCGGAAGGAATTCTTTGTGTTGAAAAAATTTCAGGTTTGAATGTAGAGGCTCTAGACTATGGCAACATTCCAGGGTGTACCTATTGCACCCCTGAAATCGCTTCGGTCGGACTCACAGAAAAGCAGGCCAAAGAAGCTGGCCATGATATCAAAGTGGGCAAATTTCCGTTTTCTGCAAGTGGCAAAGCACAGGCATCAGGTACTCCCGATGGTTTTGTAAAAGTAATTTTCGATGCCAAATACGGTGAATGGTTAGGTTGTCACATGATAGGCACAGGTGTTACCGATATGATCGCAGAAGCTGTACTCGGCCGTAAACTAGAAACAACAGGGCATGAGGTGCTAAAAGCAGTTCACCCCCACCCTACCATGAGCGAAGCGGTAATGGAAGCTGTAGCCGATGCCTATGACGAAGTAATACATTTATAGGTTTTGATGATATGGCGCAGTGGCTTATCTTCAAAAACATTCAATCATTTAATTTACAAATATGCTTACAACTTTTAGAATTACCGCAATATTGGAAGGTGTTTCGTATCTCATGCTTTTTGGCCTTACCATGCCTTTGAAATACTTGGCCGATATGCCCGAACCCAATAAATTTGTGGGGTATGCGCATGGCTTTTTGTTCATCGCCTACGTGATTCTGGCCATCATGTTTTGGATGGAAAAAAAATGGTCTTTCAAAAAGGGAGCTATAATCTTAGTGGCCTCACTCCTACCTTTCGGAACTTTTTATATTGACCATAAATATCTAAAACACTTAAAGTAAGGCTTTTAAAAAAACGACTTCACCACATTCAGGTAATTAAAATCACGGAATTCAGTGATTTGCTTGCTATATCTACATAGTAAGTTTGTACCAATCTAAAACAAGAAGATTTATGGACCAGAATAACTTAGAATGGTGGAAATTGGCATTTATTTGTGCCGCAGGTTTATTTAGTATTTTAGGAAGCATCTTCAATTGGAATTTTTTCTTTGAATATGGAAAATCACGAATAATCACAAAAATAATTGGCAGAAAAGGGGCTAGACTATTTTATATGGGGCTTGGTATCGTGTTGTTGTTTCTAACCTACAAACTAAATGCTGAACATTGAAAGCGTACAAATAAACAATTCTTTGAGAAAAACGGCAACCAGCATTGTACTACTATTATTGATTTCTTCATGTTCTTCATGGGGCGAACCTGTAGATGAATCAAAATCTAAACGCTATTTAAATACAAACGGATCAATTTACTACATCGGGGCAGGAGCGTTGAAAGGTTATAAACTACATACTAAAGCAGCTAATTTCAGTGTTCTATCTTCGGCTATTGGAAAAGACAAAACAACAATTTTTTATAAAGGAATGGCACAGCAGCAGGTAGATTTTGCCACGTTTCATATTCACGAAAATCTACCAAAAGACAAAAATCATATCTATAGGCAAGAAAATATAAAACTTGTGCCAATCGTCATTAAAGGGGTCGATGTAAAATCATATCAAAGTTTGAGGTCTGACACCATTAGTTACCGCTGGGGCAAAGACAAGAACAATTATTTTCTAAACGACAAAAAGGTAAAGGTAGATTACAATTCGTTCAGTTTTTTAAATTCTCAATTCTGCCTTGACAAAGATTCTTTGTATACCCATTTCGATAATTC
>CAYRVZ010000273.1:0-3824 GCA_964427815.1 uncultured Saprospiraceae bacterium
CGTTCATTTTGCCCGCGGCATTCATTTGTCCTTCGGACTTGTAATGCAACCAATAGGTACAAAAAGCCTTTTCAACTATCGTTGAAAAGGCTTTTTTATTTTGAAATCTAACTCAGCCTAATAAGCCCTCATTATCACTAGTTTCTTAGTGGTGGACTGACCTGATTTTGGCTGAATACTCACTTGGTAGAAACCATTGTGAAATTCTGCTAAGCTGACTTTCAAAGGGGCCGCACTTACCTCATCCAAATGAATAGATTTTATGGTCTTGCCAAATTGGTCTGTAATCACTACATCGACTGCTTTACCTTTGTAAGGCATCAAATCTATCATAACAAATTCTCCAGCTGGATTTGGATACAAGGCAACCAAGTTTCTTTCTCCAAAAAGCGCTTTTTTCGTATTAGAAATACGTTTTTTGCCCGTAAGGGTGACTGAAGTGATGCGGTAGAAGTTTTCTCCTACAAGTGGATCTGTATCCATGAATCCATATGAAGTTGGAGCAGAAGTTGTATTTTCTACTTGCTCTATTGTGGTAAAAGCTTCACCATCTTTTGAGCGTTCGATTAAGAAATGCGCTACCGCTTCCGTGGTCAAATTTTCCCAAGTCAAATTGGCTACAGACTGGTTTTGTTCTAGGCTCAAAGATAAAGCACTACTCGCAATTGAAGCATTTCCAACACCACATCCTTTCTCCATGACAAAGCGTTTGTAAACAGTACCGTTGACCATTTGCCAAGAGCCATTCCAGAAGGTAATAACTGCATAGTCATTTTCATCTGTATTATTAAAGCTTAAATCTAAGCTTACGGCTTCTCCGTTTTCCCATGCCGCGACACCTTCGTTATCCTGATCATTGTATCCAATAAATGGCAATGCTTGACCGATATTATCTTGGATGAAATCATTTTCTTCTTGCGTATTGATGGTCACAAGATGTCCACCATTCGTGGCAGCAACACCTGTTGCGGCACTCCAAGTATAGGGTTGATTTGATATGTAATATCCATTATCGCCATGTTCTCCTATAAACAAGAATCCACCGATGTTTTCACAACCCGTAGGAGGCGTGCTTTCGCAAACTTTCTCCACAACATACTTTTTCGCAACTTGATGGTTGACCATCTGCCAAGTACCTGCCCAGAAATTCATTACGGCATAATCATTTTCCTCCAAGTTATCGTAACTCAAGTCAAGTGTACTTGAATCCGCCGCCCAAGCACCCGTGCCCTCCATAGCGGCATCATTATATCCAATCAAGACCATCTCAAAGCCAATCATGCTTTTTAATAAATCATTCTCTGCTTGATCATTAATAGTAACCAAATGTCCGCCTACATTTTCCGAAAGGACCTTTGCCTCTTCCCAATCCGCATTATCGTCAGATAAATAATAACCATGTCCATCATTAGTCCCCATCAATGAATACCCATCCATGTCAGAACAATCAGAACCTTGCGGCGAAATATTAATAGTAAAACTACAACTCGCAATATTGCTACAGTCATCCGTCGCTTGATACGAAATCAAATGGGTTCCGATAGAAAAAGCAGATCCCGAAGGCATCCCTGCAAGCTCTGTAATGGTCACGGTAGGATTCGTTTCACATGTTGTTGTAGCGATTGGGTCGTCCCATGTAACCACGATTGAACTGGTCGGGCTAACCAGCTGAATGTCTTCGCTACAAGTGAATTGGATTTCGCTTTCTGCATTGCAATTCATTTCCATCATGAATTTACGTTTAGCCCATTGCCCTTCGAGAATCCAAGTTCCATCCCAAGGAGTCATTTCTGCGTAGTCGTTTACATCCGTATTAGTACCGCACCAATCACAGATGGTATTATAATTAGTATAGGTTACAGCATCTCCATTTTTCCAAACTAAGTCCCCTTCACTTTGAATATCATTCAATCCAATAAATACCATTGAAGATATTTCGTTTTGGATATAATCATTTTCCGTAAGGGAATTAATAGAAGCTAAGTAACCACCAGAATTTTGCGCCATAGTATTCGCATCTTCCCAAGTTAATTCATTTAACGAATGGTAGTAACCATGTCCATCCAATTCTCCCACTTTAGAAAAAGCTAAAATCGAATTTGGACATGATCCAGCTGCACTTTGAACCGTAATCAAAAAAGAACAGGTTTCGTAATTGCCACATAAGTCTACCGCTGTATAACCAATCGTATGCCCACCTATTACAAATTCTGCGCCTGAAGGTTGACCACCAGGCTGAGCCAATGTAACAGTCGTATCAACGCAAGTTGTTGATGCAATCGCATCATCCCATGTAACTACTGTTCTATCTTGTCCTGGAGGTACTGCCACAATTATATCCTCTGGACAGGTGATGGTAATCTCCCCTGGATCTTCTGGACTAACCAGAATATGAAAAGAACAGACTTTCTGATGGCCACATTCATCTTCTGCTTCATAAATGACCCAATACGGTCCAACAGTCAAGTCTGACCCACTTGGAATGCTGGTAAATAAAGTTATGTTGATATCCGATCCTGTCGGACAGGTTGTCGTCGCAGTAGGCAGTTCCCAAGTAACATTTGCAGTGGTCTGTCCCGTGGGAATAATGACATCTTCTTGGTCACTTGGACAAGTCAAAGCCATGGCACCTAAATCAATTTCGTCACCATCAAAAAAGAATAAAGGGCTCCCCGAAAGTGCAATGTCAGTTGTGGAAACATCCGTTTTGAGGTTGGTTTCAGAATAGTCCCAAGCACGTTTTTCTAATTGTTCATAGCCAAATGACGTAGGAAACGAATAAGTAGCAGTAGCGACCTCACTCAAATCTGTATCCGTTTTGGCCCATAAAGCATACACGTATCTATCGTTGACTAAGTCTTGGAAAGCACCTCCTCTAATACCCGCAGGCAAGTTCATTTCTGCTGTTTTTACAGGGTCGTATTTAGTTCCAGCTAGCGCTAAAGAAGTTGATTTGTAGGCAATTCCTTCCGCATTTTTTACCACTCCATCATAAGGAGTTGTACCCGTAAAGTTCAAATACATTCCCATCAAATCGTATTCATCATCAGCCGCATCAACAGTTTCTCTATCAGCCAATTGATAGGGGTGAATCTGACGAATGTCCGCTTGCATCGCCATTACAACTGATTTGATGATGTAGTTAGATTGTGCCTCATCGCCATTAATTGCGATTCCATTGAAAGAAACTCTAGGAATATTTTGCTCCGTGATAATCCATTCCTTTTCAGGAAAAGAGACACCATTATAGCCATACTGATCCAAAATTGTTTGGTAATTGTTTTTTCTATCGATCATCCCATCTACTGCCGCATCTGAGTGGCGATACCGCACCCAATCGTTGATACTTGTGTCAAAATGACCTAAACTACCATCAATATCGGGGTAGGTGTGAAAGCCCATTACGTCAAAATACGCGCCACCCCCTAAAGGATATTCAGCAGTGGGTGTACCATCAACAGGGTTATCCGTATTTCTTAAAATAGCGTCTAAAAAGCTCTCGTATCCCACGCCTGCTAAGCTAACATAGGCTTCAGGATCGACGGTCTTGATTATTTCATAGCTAATGCGTAACGTTCGGATGAAATGTTCAATCGGGGCATTCAAGATATAATCACATGGATCTGGATCTTGATCCCACCAATTTCCAGTTGCATCACCAGGAGGTCTCCATCCCGTATTCCAAGACAAATCAAAACCAGGTTCATTCCAAATTTCCCAAAACTTGACCTGTCCTTTATATAGGGTGACAGTTTTATATAGGTATGCAGCATAATAATTATCGTCATTATACGGAGTGCCGTTTGCTCCATCATCCCAAATAA
>CAYRVZ010000274.1:0-3822 GCA_964427815.1 uncultured Saprospiraceae bacterium
GAGATTTAGAGGATTTACGATAAAAAGGAATAAAACCCATTTTGTGGTACGTCAAAAAACATTGGTCAATTGAATATTCAATGCTATAAAAAACTTAAACACGCAAACGTTTGCATTAATCCCGAAAATAGCATTATATTAGCCCTACAAAAGGAAAACCAAGGAGAATGATGAGTAAAAATGTGATTTTAGCAATAATACTGCTAATTTTCTGTACACAAACCTACGGGCAAGAATCCAAGGTAAAAATCAACACACAAGGAAAAGCATTCACCATGCTCAAACATGCATGGACGGCGCAGTGGATTACAGCTCCCAATTCCTCCACGTTGGATTTCGGAGTATTTCACTTTCGTAGAAATATTGAGTTAGAGCAAGTTCCAGAAGAGCTAGTCGTTCATCTATCTGCCGATAATCGCTATCGTTTTTTTGTAAATGGAATATTTATTTGTGATGGGCCCGCTCGTGGCGACATCAACCATTGGCGATATGAAACAATCGACATCGCTAAATATCTAAAAGTGGGAAAGAATACACTAGCCGTAGAGGTCGTTAATTTTGGAGAATTTCGTCATGCCGCACAACAATCTTTCCAAACCGCTTTTATTCTACAAGGCCCAGAGGATTACAAACCTAACCTCAATACCAGTAAGACTAGTAAATGGAAAGTCACTAAAAATCTGGGTTATGATTATATCCCTTTTGTTAGTGATTCAGTCGGAGGGTATTATGCCGCAGGACCAGGCGATATTCTTGATGCCAATCAATATCCTTGGGGCTGGGAACAGATCCAATATGATGATAGTCAATGGTCAACACCTAGAGCTGCTCAAGTTGAATTTGCCGTTGGACGAGGGTTTTTATTTGGAAGCACTTGGTATTTAGTGCCAAGAGAAATACCCTTTATGGAGCATAAAAGCATTCACTTTGAACAGGTTATACGGACAGAGGGCATTTCAGATATCGAGGATATTTCTAGTGGCTATGGCATCACTATTCCAAAGAATAAAAAAATTACTATTCTCTTAGACAATGGTGTTCACTCAATTGGTTACCCTGAAATGATATTCTCAAAAGGTAAAAATGCTAAAATTAAAATTACTTATTCAGAAGCACTATTCTTTAAAGATTCAAAAGAAAGAATTGCGCATAAAGGATGGGAGAAAGGGCATCGAAATAAAGAATGGGATAAAAAAGAAATCAGAGGTATTTATGATATAATCATCGCAGATGGCGGCATGAATAGAAAATACCAACCTCTTGCTATGAGAACTTATCGCTTCATTCAGTTAGACATTGAAACAAAAGATGAAGACTTGACCATTGATGATTTTCATGGTGTGTTTACTGGTTATCCTTTTGAGGAAAAGGCGAGCTTTACTGCACAAGATCCTCATTTAGAGACCATCTGGAATACAGCTTGGCGCACTTTACGCAATTCATCCACTGAGATATTCATAGATCCTTATTATGAGCAATTACAGTACGTAGGAGATTCAAGAATTGAATCTTTGGTATCAATATACGTGTCTGGAGATGACCGTTTGATGCGTAAGGCAATCAAATCTTTTGATGCCTCTAGACTTCCTAATGGCTTGACACAGAGCCGTTTCCCTTCTTATATTGTTCAAGTTATCCCTACCTATTCCTTGCTTTGGGTAGATATGATTCATGACTATTATATGTATCGGGATGATCCAAAATTTGTGGAGCAATTTCTTCCTGGTATAGAGGCTTCTTTGGGTTGGTTTGAACGTAAGATTGATCACACAGGCATGTTAGCCAATTTGGAATGGTGGAATTTTACCGATTGGACAACAGGCTTTCAGAATGGCATTCCCCCTGGAGCAGACGATGGACACAGTGCCAATGTTAGCTTACAATATGTTCTAGCTTTGCAAAATGCGGCTGAAATATTTCAGGATTTTGGTCGAGTAAAAAAAGCCACTCACTTTCGCAATCTAGCAAATAGTATCAAAAAATCAGTAAAGGAAAGGTGTTACGATAGAAGCAAACAGCTTTTTGCCGAAAGACCCGAAAAAGATGTTTTTTCTCAACATACCAATATTTGGGCAATTTTGACGGATGCCATATCACAGCATGAACAAGCTGAATTAATGACTAATCTGCTTGCGCAAAAGGACATCATTACTTCCTCTATCTATTTTCAATTTTACTTGAATCGTGCGTTACAAAAAACAGGACAGGCAGACCTTTATCTGGACAGACTACAACCTTGGGATAATATGCTAAATATGGGCATGACTACTTTTGGCGAAACGGATAATGCCCCTCGTTCTGATTGTCACGCTTGGAGTGCAACACCCTGTTTTGAGTTTTTGCATACGGTCGCTGGCATACAACCCGCTGCACCTGGCTTTAAAAAGGTGTTAATAGAACCAGCTATGGGAAAATTAAAAACTGTAAAAGCTACCTTCCCCCACCCTGCTGGAACGATAACGTTGGACTTACGTAAAAAGAAAAATGGTAAAATTAAAGGCACTATTATTTTACCGAAAGGAATCGAAGGTACTTTCAAATGTCCTAGTAAAACCATCACTTTACATTCAGGTAAAAATAAATTATAGAGCATGCAATTTAGTCAGATTTTTAATACAATTCTATTATTAATAATTACTAATTTTGCGCAAGCACAAAATACAATCCAGCTTTCGCTAAATGGAGAAGCAGACTTTGAGCAAACGACAAATGCTTTCCCGCCCAAATCCTTTAAACATAAAATACCTGTACCTGGATTAATTGATTTAGCGACACCCAAATTAGACCAATACGAAGCCTATTTTAAAGGTACCTATCAACCTAGATACAATTGGTATCGTTTTAATTTTGAAGTACCCAAAGATGCCAAAGGCCGTTTTGCAATCCTCAAGGCATTGAAACTAAGATTTTCATCTAAAATATACCTAAACGGCTATGAATGTGGAAGTTATATCCAAAATAACACACCTGTTGACTGCAATCTTACGCCCTACTTAAAGCAAGAAGGCACTAATGAATTATTAATACGCATAGCAGACCGCCCCCTCTCACCTACAGAAGCAGCGACAGGCTATGACCGAGAAAAATATACTAATATTGCAGGCATTTGGGATGATATATGGATTGACTTTACAGGCCCTATCAAAATACATCGGACACTTATTTTACCTGATTTAAAAAACAATAAAATTACGGTAAAGACAAAGCTAGAAAACTACGCCAATATTCTAGAAAGAAACATGGAATATTCTATTATTGACTATACCTTATCAACTTTTATACGCGAAAAAAAATCAAAAAAGGTTGTCTCCGACACTGTCTTAATTAATGACCAATTGAGCTGTCAAAACGGGATACAACATGAATTTTCATTAAACATTCCGAAGGCAACACCGTGGTTATTACATCGGCCTTTTTTGTATGAAGCGGTAGTAACAGTCACTACGCATACCATTCACTATCAACAATATGGAAATACCAAAAGTATAAAGCCAGTCTACAACTACCCTTGGCAAGAACTAGCCGATCATCAGGTCTATACTTTTGGTATGCGAGATTTCAAATCCGTGGAAAAGGACTTCGAGCTCAATGGAGAAAAAATAAAACTGTTTGGTTCTACTATTATGCTCAATCGTTTTTTTGAAGATCCCGATCGTGCTCACTTACCTTGGGATAGAGAGTGGGTGAAGCGGCTAATGATTACCATCCCCAAAAGACTTAAATGGAATATGATGCGGGTGAGTATCGGAGGACTTCCTAAGTTTTGGTATGATTTGGCGGATGAATATGGCATCCTAATCCAAAATGAATATAACATGTGGA
>CAYRVZ010000275.1:0-3805 GCA_964427815.1 uncultured Saprospiraceae bacterium
TTGAATATTATACAGGTGTGGACGATGCCGAAGGAGAACCCATTTTAGAAAAAGTGGATGTAGATCCGTATACCAATGTTTACGAGCAACGGGAGTATTTGGTACAGCGTGTTAGACGAAGTTTTTCCGCTAATATGGATTATAAGTTTGATGCCAACAACTCTATTTTCTTAAAAACCATGTACAACTGGAGGGATGATAGGGAAAACAGGTTTCGCTTGGAACACGAAATTTTAGATGCAGAGGATATCGAGTTGGGAGATTTTACAATCACTAACGGGGTTCCTACCAGATTTCCAGCCGTTATAGCAAGGCAATCAAAAGGAGGAATCGATAGTAACAGGAACAAAAACCGTCGTTTGGAAGATCAGCGGATGCAGAATTATAGTTTGGGCGGCAACCATTTATGGGGCAACCTGAAAGTAGATTGGATGACCTCCTTTGCCAAAGCTTCTGAAGAACGTCTCAATGAGCGCTATGCACAATTTGAATCGGAATATATGGTGAATAATGATGTATTCAATACAAGATATCCCCGATTTTCTGCTGTTGATCCTACTGACGAAACAAACTTTGACAATTTTGAATTTGACGAAATTACAGAGGAGAACCAATACACCGAGGAAGAAGATGTTAATGTATTCGTAAATTTCCAAATTCCCGCCGATATTTTTGGAAAGGGTGATGGTTTTATAAAATTTGGTGGGCGTGGAAGATTTAAATCCAAGTTGAGGGATAACGATTTCTTTGAATTTGACTTGGAAGATGATTTCCCGACCTTATCAGCTGTTCCATTGAAGGATTACTCCGACCAAGATTATTATGCCGGAAGTCAATATCTAATAGGTTCTTTCGCGAGTGAACAATGGTTGGGTCAATTGAATTTGGTCAATGGCGAATCCATTCCTGATGAGTTTTTGCGTGCCAATTTTGATGTTTCCGAAAATGTATTTGCAGGGTATGCAATGGCCAATCAAAAACTTTCGGACAAGCTTAGTCTCTTACTGGGCGTACGCATTGAGGCGACTAGCGTAACTGCCACTGGAAATCAGATTGAAGATGAGGAGAATGTTATTGGTGAGATCACTAGGGAAAGTTCCTATACCAATCTACTGCCAGGGGTGCATTTTAAATATGATATTTCCAGTCAAACAGTGTTGCGTTTCGCATGGACGAATACCTTAGCAAGACCCAATTATGCCGATTTAGTGCCTTCTTTGGATATTGTACTTGGCGATGAGGAGATTTTCGCTGGTAATCCAGATTTGGAGGCGACTACTTCGATGAACTTTGATGTAATGGCGGAGCACTATTTTCAAAGTGTAGGATTAATTTCAGGAGGATTGTTCTACAAGGATATTGAGAACTTTATTTATACCTTTCAAGGAGAAGCAACTGATGATTCTTTGGGAGCGGGCACCACGGGGTTTGAAATTTTTCAACCTTTGAACGGAGATGGCGCGAGTGTTTTTGGTGTAGAGCTGGCATTTCAACGTCAACTTGATTTTCTTCCAGGTTTTGCCAGAAATTTTAGTCTGTATTTGAACTACACTTATTTATCCTCCTCTGCAGATGGCATTAGAAATGAAGATGGCGATGAGCGTACGGATTTGGGTCTACCGAACACCGCACCAAACATGTTCAACGGTTCTTTGGCCTATGCGGATAAAAAGTTTAGTGCACGCCTATCGGCCAATTTTTCTGATAGCTATATTGATGAGATCGGTGGAAATGAATTTGAGGATAGATACTATGACACCCAATTATTCATAGATTTTAACGCGTCTTACCAGGTAAATAAAAATCTAAGCATTTATACTACGGTAAACAATCTAAACAATCAACCGCTACGTTACTTTCAAGGAGTAAAAGAACGTACCATGCAGGCCGAATTCTATGGCCAAAGGTTGACTTTCGGCTTAAAGTATGATCTATTCAAAAAGTAAACACTAATCATCATTGCTTCTATAAAATCGTCCTTTCCCACAGAAGGGCGGTTTTGTTCTAAATTTTCAAATATGAAAAAAGTTTTGAGTTCCATTATAGCACTTATGCTTTGTATAGCATGCAATCAAAGTAAATTGACACCTATTAAACCAGACGTAATTACGGAATTTACGCTGAACGACACAGATGACCCGGCTATCTGGGTAAATCCGTCCGACCCTGGAAAAAGTATCGTATTTGGCACGGATAAGGAAACCAATGGGGCTATTTACGCGTTTGATTTAGAGGGAAAAATAATAGCCGATAAAAGCATTAAAAATATTGAGCGGCCAAATAACGTTGATGTGGAATATGGATTCAAACTAAATGATTCTACAACTACTGATATTCTCGTTTTCACAGAACGAGAAAAGCAACAGATTAGAGTGTTTTCAGTACCAGACATGAAACCTTTGGATAATGGCGGTTTTCCGGTTTTTGAAGATGAAGAACTTATGGAGAATAGATTGCCTATGGGTATAGGACTATACAAGTCCAAAAAAGATGCTGTTGTTTACGCCATTGTTGGCCGAAAAACAGGTCCAAAGACCGGTTATTTGTACCAATATGCCCTCAAAGCGGACAGTACTAGTGTAACCTCAAATTTAGTTCGGAAGTTTGGCTCATTTAGTCTACAAAAAGAGATTGAGGCCATTGCGATTGATGATGAAAAGGGGTTTGTTTATTATGCTGATGAAGGGGTCTGTATTAAAAAGTACTATGCAGAACCAGACATGGGCGATGACGAAATTTCGTGCTTCGGTGGTGATTATTTTTCAGACGATATTGAAGGTATTGCAATCGCCTCCTATGCCGATGGCCATGGCTATCTTATTGTTTCAAACCAACAGAAAGGCGAATTCAATATTTTTTCACGAAAGGACAATTCATTTATTAAAGCCGTTAATCTAACCACACTTGAAACTGACGGTTGTGAGGTAGTTACCGTAGCATTGAACAATCAATTCCCTAACGGTCTTTTTGTCGCGATGAATGACGAAAAGAACTTTTATTTCTATGATTTGAGCAAATTAGGTATAAAGTAGGGATCGTTTATGTATACTTTTTATGAAGTTACTAAAAATTCCGTAGCAGTATAAACTCTTTACAAAATCCGCTTTTTTTAAAGAGTTTTCGTATGTTTCAAATAGAACTACCAAATCCCAATTTGGTTTTTTCTTTTTTTGACCTCTAAAGATTCAAAACATAGTTCGTACTCCTTCCGCCTTCGCCAGATTCCAATAGCACTCCTTTCTCGACCAAATCTTGAATATCTCTAAGGGCTGTGTCTCTATGTACTTTCGTCATTTTTGCCCATTTAGAGGAATGCAACTTGCCTACAAAATCACCTTGAAGCTTGTTTATCATTTCAACTTGGCGCTCATTAAATTGGGTCGTTTTATGCAACTCCCAGAATTTCGCCTTAACCAGTATTTTAGATAATGCTTCATCCGTTGCTTCGAGTGCTTCGGTTAAACGTACAAAATACCATACCAACCATTGACTGACATCCATGCTCCCTTTTTGAGTGGACTCTAATATATCGTAATATCCATTTTTAGATTTCAAGAGTTGCGCAGACATGCTGTAGAACCTTTGGTTTGTTCTATCTGCTCTGGCCAATTGATTATCGGCAATGGCTCTGGCAATCCTTCCATTTCCATCATCAAACGGGTGAATACTTACGAACCACAAATGCGCTATGGCTGATTTAATTACAGCCTCCATACTTGTATCTGTATTGTACCAATCTATAAATCCGGTCATTTCAACTTCAAGCCTTGAAGCATCCGGTGCGGTGTAATGAACCTTTTCTCTT
>CAYRVZ010000276.1:0-3743 GCA_964427815.1 uncultured Saprospiraceae bacterium
TCCTAAAAAAGGGTTCAGCTATCAATGTGGGCATCTATGATGCCCGTGGCCAAGTATTCCTTTCGGAAAAAAAGCAGTTACCAAAAGGTGCTTCAAATTTAAATTTCAATATCCATGACCTACCGGCAGGAATGTATATCTTACAACTTGGAAATGGTGAATACAAGCGTTTTGCAAAAATGAATTAATAATTTTAATTCCATCTAAGAAAGGGAATAACTTTCGACGTGGATTCAATTTTTAATATTACACTACAGGGCTGTCTATACAATAGGCAGCCCTTTTTTTTATTTCAAAGTAGATTTCACTGTAACAAAAAATCAGGAAGCACGAGTTGATTGTTTTGGCAAAATTTCCAAAATAGAAAGGTAGACCTTTTTCAATTCACACATCCCTATAAACCTTTGTCACAAAAAAAGGGCAACCCATCATGGATTACCCTTTTTTTTCATAGCTAAATAGGTTACTCTTTGGAGAAATTCATCTCTTGAAGAGTATATCGCTTACCTGAGACCTTCATTAAAAGATACACTCTGTAAGCCCCAGATGCTGTACTCAAATGACAGATCAAGAATTTTGCGCTATTGTCCTTCGTACTACCTTGATGCGCCTGTGTGAAGCTCTTAACTTTGTTACTAGCAAAGAAAGCCTTTAGCTTAGAAATGGCTTCCCCTTTTTCATAATAATCCACATCGCCATCAATTTCGATTTCTACGTTTCCGTCAATGTATTTACTTAATCCAGTGGCATTTCCTGCTTTTAACGCAGCTTTAATCCCCTCAAGATCACCTGCTTGGTTGAAAGCAAGCGTAGCAAACAAGAAGCCAAATCCTAATACTGCAATTAACTTTTTCATGTTTTTGATTTTTGTGAAAGAGTATAACTCCTATTGAATTATATCCTTATAACGTTTTCACCTAAGGGAGGTATTATACGTACGATTAAAAAATTGAGCCAAAAAGCTCTTTTCAAAAACTAATTTACACCTAAAAAACAAATTTCGCCAGACAAACGTCTATTTTGACTAATTTTAACAATTTATTAACCCCTCTAATACGCCCACACAATTTCATAATGCACTGAAATATAGCATTTTATATATGCAATATACCCCAAATGGTTTATTTTTGCTTAGATTATATATTTCTATGCGCCTAATGCCCAAATTAAGTTACTTTTGTCAAAAATCTATCGAAATGAATAAAGCAATGTTGGTTATTTTAGATGGTTGGGGATTAGGACCTAATCATGCCGTAGATGCTATTTACAACGCAAACACCCCTTATTTTGACAGTTTGATGACAAAATATCCAAATTCTACATTAGTAACTTATGGAGAGGAGGTTGGTTTGCCAGCCGGTCAAATGGGTAATTCAGAGGTTGGACACATGAATATTGGGGCAGGCCGAGTGGTTTATCAAGATTTTACCAAAATCAACAAAGCCATCAAAGAAGGGACATTACAAACCAACCCAACTTTATTAGACACCTTTGCTTTCGCTAAAAAGGCAGGCAAGAAAGTGCATTTCATCGGACTAGTCTCCGATGGCGGCATACATTCTCATGTCAATCATTTGAAAGCAATGGTGGAGATTGCGGAAGCCAATGGACAAACCAAAAACTACATCCATGCCTTGACAGATGGACGAGATACCGATCCGCAAAGTGGACTCGGCTTCATTCAAGATTTGGAGGACTTCCTTGCGGAAAAAAATACCCGTATTGCCTCTGTTATTGGTCGCTTTTATTCGATGGATAGAGATAAGCGGTGGCAGCGCATCAAATTAGGGTATGACCTACTTACTAAAGGTGTTGGGCAACATTTTGCCCAAGCGTCCGAAGGCCTCAAAACTTCTTATCAAGCAGAAATTACCGATGAGTTTGTGAAACCAATCGTCGTGGTTGACGAACAAGATCAGCCCATCGCTAAAATCGAAGCTGGAGACGTAGTGATTGCTTTTAATTATCGCACCGATCGATTACGAGAAATGACAATGGTCTTAACACAGGAGGACATGCCCAATGAAGATATGCATACCCTACCCTTGCACTATGTCACCCTCACCAAATACGATGATAATTTTAAAAATATAAAGGTAATATTTGAAAAGGATAATTTAAAAATGACCCTTGGCGAATACGTAAGCCTGCAAGGACTTACCCAACTTCGCACGGCAGAAACAGAAAAGTACGCGCATGTAACTTTCTTCTTTTCGGGTGGACAAGAAGCCCCTTTCGGAGGAGAAATCCGTTCCTTAGTCCCATCTCCAAAAGTAGAGACCTATGACCTTCAGCCTGAAATGAGCTGCGAGGGCATCACCGATAAAGCCATCAAAATATTAAACAATCAAACACCAGACTTAGTCATCTTAAACTATGCAAATACGGATATGGTCGGTCATACTGGTGTTTTTAAGGCAGCGATGAAAGCCGCAGAAGCCGTTGATAATCAATTAAATAGACTTGTCACTAAGGCACAAGCGCTAAATTATCGGGTAGTCATTATCGCCGATCACGGTAATTCTGACTACTTAATAAATGAGGATGGCACCCCTAATACGGCTCATTCCTTAAGCCCAGTGCCTTGTATCGTCATTGACCCAGACCAGAAAAGCTACCGAGTAAAAGATGGAAAATTAGCAGACATAGCCCCTACACTTTTACATTTAATGGGTCTATCCATCCCCGTAGAAATGACTGGTGATATTTTAGTTCATTAATAAATTAAAAAACGTGAGTCAATTTTTAATTATTGGATATGGGGTCATGCTTATATTGTTTGTGATATTTTAAAAGCGAACAATCAAAAAATTCTTGGCTATTTTGAGCAATCCGAAAAAGAGAAAAACCCCTTTGATTTAAAATACTTATATTGTGCCTCAAATGCTTCATTGTCCCCGAACAGCCGTATTCACTCTTTTAACAAAAAGCTGTGCGGTCAATGGATTTACAGTTTCTACGACATAGACCCCCTTGACCCCTTTATTATCTTTCATTTTAAATGTTAAATGTTTTACTTTTATTTTTTCGACTGCATTATTAAACACATCGTTGTTTGAGCAGGTGCTTAAGATCCCCCCTTGATAACCAAAGAAATAAAAGTTATCATTCGGTAATTTTAGATAGATATAGATTCTATCATCATCATTGGACGGCATTTTTATTTCGACATAGGACCGTATGGTTTTATTGACGGGTTTGCCATCAAAAGCACCCAATAAATTCTTTTTAGAAGTGGTCATAAATGATTGATACTCAGGCAACCATTTCATTTGCATTTTGGAAAAGAACACTTCATATTTAGAGAAACTTTTTGGTAGGATCAGACTTCTAGCCCCAATACTTTCTTTTGCCGCAATTAAATCTTTTTGCTTCTGAATCATATTAGGTAGGACTTTCGTAAAAAATGAATTTTCATAGGAACCATCTTTTAAGTCCAATAAACTGCTTTGAATGTCCGCAGAAATAATTCTCATCAAGGCTTCAGGATACTTAAAATCAATACCAGCCATGAGATTGACAACCAACTCACCTTTATCATCCCCCAGTTTTGTTTCCACAACACCTGCCGCATCCACTTTGACAAAATCCAAACCCGATCCTAAGTTTAACACTCCATCCGCCTTAATCAATTTATTAGCTGTAAAATACTCCATGAAATTTCCCCTTGCCCCATAATTATTCACACGAGTAGAATCCCCAAACACATAAGAACTATTCTTTTTATTAAACTTAAATTGTCC
>CAYRVZ010000277.1:0-3714 GCA_964427815.1 uncultured Saprospiraceae bacterium
AGAATAGCAGATGACCGATTGATAAGTGAAAACCAAGCTACTAAAAACGCTTAATGGGAAGATGAAAAAAGGGGTGATTTTGGTGGTTAACCGATATTAGGCACGCCCTATTTAGCAATTCATTAACGCTTAGAATTTAAGCTTTAGACTAGCTTTGAGTCTGAATTATATTAAATCTAATTTTGAATGAGCCATCGTTTCCTTGTCTATCTTCGATTTCAAATTTTGGTCATTCAATATTTTTTGTAGCCTTTTATCGAAAGAGTGTCACGTCTCCTTTAACCCATTCTTTACTACCATCCGTATATTCGACTTCTAAGAAATAGATATACACGCCCTCTCGTAGATTTTTCCCTCGGAAAGAACCATCCCAACCCATCGAGTTGTCTCCAGGAAGAAAATCTGTCAAGCCAAACACCTGTCCTCCCCATCGATCGAAAATCGAAAATTGATTGATATTCTTCACTGCGTCATCTCCGTAAATTCTAAAAATATCATTGACGCCATCATTATTCGGAGAGAAGACAGTCGGCATAAATATAGATTTATTTCCTTTAAATTGAATAGACACTTCTTCATAAGTTTCACAACCATCAATACCTATCGTAAGCCCATACGTTCCCGTTTGTGTCACTAAACTGGTCAAAGTAGTATCACCATTGGACCAATGATAGCTTGCATTCTTGATATCTGGCTTGGGGCGTAAGATGTACTTCGTATTCTGATAAACAGTTGTATCATTGCCTAATGAGAAACGAGGATTTTCCCGAAAGGTGACCTGCACCTCCTTGGTCAGTGGGCAACCTTCAGCCGCCGAAACAATCACCTCAAATTTTTCGCCGAAAGGCATATCATCCGTGTAAGTATAAGTAGCGCCTGCTGTTTCATCTGGCCAAGTAAAAGTACAACTCGGACAGTCCTCTCCTGACAAATCCAAAATCAAATCTTCCCCTTCACAACCCGTAAAATCATAATCTGGCTCATAGTCCCATCCACATTCTAGTTTAAAAAACCAAAAATCATTAAAACCATAATTGGAGGTTGTCTTATACCCTCCTGTTCCTGAACCCGAATCCCCTCCGACAAAATAGCCACCATCTGCTGTTTTTAACAAAACCGTCAAAGCGTCTTTGCCTGTCCCTCCATAAGTTTCCTGCCAGATTTCATTTCCGTTTTGATCCAAAAACATCAACCAGTAATCGTAATCCCCGATATTGGGAGCTGTTTTTGTTCCTTCTATTGGAGAATCTGAAAGTCCTCCTATTAAGATATTACCAGCAACATTTTCCGCAAGGCCCGTAATCACCTCAAGACCACTGCCTCCGTAAGATTTTTCCCACATCAAATTTCCATCTGCATCTAATCGAACTAACCAAAAATCAATCAGCCCTTGAAAGTCAGAATTTTTAGATCCACTAGCATCCGATCGAGTGCCGCCCCCTACAAGAAATCCACCATCATGGGTTGGAATAATATCTTGAGCCTGCTCCTCCTCTAGTCCACCGAAAGAATTTTCCCAAAGAATCTGCCCGTTGGGGTCAATCTTGATTACCCAAAAATCCATACCTCCGTAATTGGGTTTTGATTTCATCGCACTAACCCCAGAATCTGACGACCCACCGATAATCAAGTTGCCATCATTTGTCAAAGCCAATGCCCCATAATAGAGTCTTTCGTCACCCGCTCCACCGTATGTTTTATCCCATAATTTGTTGCCGTTAGGGTCTAGTTTTATAAGCCAAAAGTCATTTCCACCATGGTTTGGGGCTGTTTTATTTCCAGAAATGGGAGAGTTAGAAAACCCGAGCACAAAAATTTCGCCGGAAGGCATTACCTTCACTGAATAAGGTCTATCATCCTCACTTCCTCCAAAAGTCTTATCCCACAGCAAATCTCCTTTGTCGTTGGTTTTAATAATCCAATAGTCGTTGGCACCAATGACATCGCTTGTCTTATCACCACCAATATTTGAATTCGAATGACCCACACAGACAATATCGTTGGTTGGGGTCAGATCCACAGAGGTCATTCGATCTACTTCCGTTCCTCCGTATAGATGCGCCCATTCACGAATACCATTCGTGTCTGTCTTAACCAGAAAGAAATCACCGTTGCCCTGAGGCGTGTCGGTAATGTCCGGTCCGCTACTAGAGTAGGTCAGCCCGCCCAGGACAAATCCTCCCGTCGGAAACTCAACGGCATCAGTAAATTCATCATATTTATCACCGAAAATGCCTGCATCCCAGGCAATGGGAAGTTGTGTCCAGCCAATATTGACGAGAAACAGAAACGGAAGCAATAAATACACTCCCAATGAAGAATCTATGGGGCAAAATTTCATTTGTTGTTGTTTGTTGACGACAAGTTAGGTAAATTCAGCATATAAAAACATATTATAGCACAAAAAAATGAAGATTATATATTGCATTCCTATAAAACGGATACAATTTACCCGTAAGGTGACAGAAATCATTCAAAAGAAAAGGCCACAAGGATTAAATCCATTACCTTTACTACAAATAAAAACAACATGTCTAAACAAATCATTCCTGCCTCAGAATTACCCATCAATCCCGATGGGACTATCTATCACATGAACTTACGTCCGAACGAAATTGCCGATACCATCCTAACGGTAGGCGATCCCGGACGTGTAAAAGAAGTCAGTAAATACTTTGACAAAATAGAACATAAAACGAGCAAACGGGAATTTCATACCCACACCGGTCGAATAGGTAAAAAGCGTATTACAGTAGTCAGTACAGGCATAGGCCCTGATAACATTGACATCGTATTGAATGAGATGGACGCACTAGCCAATATTAATTTTAAGTCGAGAACCATCAAAAAAAATAAAACTCAATTGACTTTTATTCGATTGGGCACTTCAGGAACACCCCAGATTGATATACCCGTGGATAGTTTCGTTATTTCTGAATATGGGTTAGGCTTTGACAATGTGATGCATTTTTACAAACACAAGATGAGTCGTAAAACGAATACCTTACTCGGAAAGATTCACGATCACCTTGCGGCAAAAAAAGCCAACTTACCACTCCCCTATCTGAGCCCAGCAGATACAAGCCTAGTCAAAGCTTTTAGTTCAATGGGTGTCACAGGCATCACTGCCACTTGTCCTGGTTTTTATGGACCACAGGGTCGCCAATTGCGACTCAAGCCTCAAGCCATCATCCCCGACATCATGCAAGATTTTAAGTATAAAAAACACCGTATCACCAATTTTGAGATGGAAACGTCTGCCATTTTTGGATTGAGTGCCTTACTGGGACATCGGGCGCTCGCCGTCAACACCATACTCGCCAATCGTGCTTCTGGTGATTTTACCAAACGATACAAGGCTTCTGTAAAAGACATGATTTTGGCTTCTTTAGAACGGGTGGAAAGTCTTTAACTTATTGGTTTTAATATTGCGTGCATACTAGACGTGATGGCACACAGATAACACGGATTTTGCGGATTTTCGCGGATTTTTAATATTTGCGTACATACTACTAGGCATGATGGCACACGGATTTTGCGGATTTTCGTGGATTTTTATTATTGCTTGCATGATAGGCGTGATGGGAATCTAGGCGTAAAACAGCACACAGATAACACGGCTTTTGATTTGTCATTGAAGATTACTCCTACGTGGTAAAATATATGCATGATAATCCGCCTTTGAAAAAGGTGTTGAAGGTCAACTATTTTTTG
>CAYRVZ010000278.1:0-3712 GCA_964427815.1 uncultured Saprospiraceae bacterium
ACCTACAATGTTGCCCTAACAGGTAATACAACAGGCGGAAGTGTAGAAGCAATTAATGTTAATACAACAGCCGTTGAAACCATTATTTTAGATGGTACGACACCTAATTTTCCAAATATTAGCATTAATGATATGACTGTTAATGAAGATGCCGGAACAATGACCTTTACTGTAAACTTAAGCTCAGTAGGGAGCCAACCTGTTCAAGTTGATTTTGCAACAGCAAATAGTTCTGCGATAGGAGGAGCTGATTACATACCTCAAGCAGGCACCTTAATAATTCCTGTTGGAGCAACAAGTACAACGATTACCGTAGTGATTACGGATGACCACTTTGCCGAAGGATCAGAAAACTTTTTCGTGAACCTAAGTAACCCTGTGAATGCAACGATAGCAGACACTCAAGGTATAGGAACAATCACCGATGAAGGTGCCCCTAGTACAAATGACACCGTATATATCACGCTAACAGGTGATAATAGTGTAAGTGAAGGTTCTTCTGCAACTTACACCATTAGTGTTGACAAAGCTCCACTAACGAATCTTCTAGTAGAAGTGGTCACTGGACATATTACTACAGACAATGGCGACCTAACTCCGATAACTCAGAACATAACAATTCTAGCAGGTACATTAAACAGTAGCTTTACGGTTGCTAATAATGATGACAGCCTGGTTGAGGGAAATGAAAGTTATAGCGTTAGCTTGACTGGTAATACAACAGGAGGTTCTGTAGAAGCAATTAATGTAGATATGACCGCTGTTGTGACGGTTATAAATGATAATGATTCCGTTAATTGTGTTGATGCACGAGATGATGCTTATACTGGTTTAGACGGAACTACTCGTATCGTTAATACAAATCAAGAGGAATTGAATCAAAGATACCCTGAAATAACACATATGCCAGACGGTGGGTATATTATTGTTTGGACCTCTCAAGGAACCAATCAAATTTGGACTACATTTGTTCAAAGATATGATGTTAATGATAATCCTGTAACGGATGCATTTGCTGTAGCACAAAATACGACTTGGTTGCAATATAAGCCAACAGTAACGACTTTAGCAGATGGCAATTATGTCGTTCAGTGGGATCATGTTCCTGGAGGGGCTGCTTTGGGCGCACATCATATGACAAAAGCTCAGATATTTGATGGTTGTTCTAATCAGCCTATTGGAGCTGAAATTCTTTTAGATGAGAATTGGGTAGGTAGATATTCTGATCCAATTGTTGCTTTAAGTGATGGCGGATTCATGGCAACTTGGTCATATCTAGGTCAAGATGATAATGGGTTTGGTGTTGGAGCAAGAGTGTTTAATGCAGACGGTTCCCCAAGAGGAGATGCGTTTGATGTAAATACATACGAGTCAAATAATCAGCTACATCCTGAAGCAACAGCACTAGATAATGGTGAATTTGTAATAGTATGGATATCAGCACAAGATGGCAGTGGATATGGGGTTTACTCGCAAAGATTTGATTCAGACGGAAATAAACTTGGCTCAGAAACTTTAGTAAATACAACAACGGCTGGTAGTCAGTCTAGTCCAAATGTTCATACAGTTGATAGCGGTGATTACATTGTTGTTTGGGATGGTGGAACGGATGCGTATATACAAAGATATTCTTCAGATGGTAGTGCTATTGGAGGTGAAACTAATGTTTCATTAGATATTGCTGGCAATGCTGGTCTTCCAGACATCGCACCTTTAACCAACGGAGGATATGTACTAGTTTTTAAAGTTATAGAAAATGGTTCTTTTACTATTCAAACTAAGTTATACGATGAAAATGGTTTACAAGTTGGTGGTACTAATATTATTTCCAATCCAGATACAAATACGAGTGGTTACCATGGTTGGAATGCAGTAGAAGGTCTTGCTGATGGTGGTTATGTTGTTACTTGGGTTGGTAACGGACAACATGCAGATATTTTTAAAGCAAGATTTGATGCCGATGGTAATTATTGGGTGTCTGATACAGAAGTATTAAGAGTTAGTAATGAAGACGAACTACTGATTCCTCCTACTGTTTTATTGGCAAATGATTGCAGTTGTGATTCTGATAATTTGACAATCATATCAGTACAGTCACCTCAACACGGTACTGTGAGTTTAGATAATAATGGAAATGTTATCTTTATACCTGATGTAGGTTTTGTAGGCACCGCTACTTTTGAATATACTATTAGTGACGGAAATGGAGCTACGGATAGTGCGACTGTTCAGGTTATTGTAGAAGATAGCATTGATCCTAATTTACCAGCTATCAGTATTGATGACATGGTTGTTAATGAAGATGCGGGAACAATGATATTTACCGTTAGCTTAAGTTCAGTATCAACTCAGCAAGTTACTGTTGATTTTTCAACAGCAGATGGTTCAGCGGCAGGAGCGGATTACACAGCTCAAGTAGGTAGCCTAACCATTCCTGTTGGCGCAACAAGCACAACGATTACTATTGCTATTAACGATGATAGTATTGTTGAAGGGAGAGAGCATTACTTTGTTAATTTAAGCAATGCAGTGAACGGAACGATTGTAGATAATCAAGGTATAGGAACCATATTAGACAATGACCTTATCATTACAAACGGCAACATAAATGCCTTTATCTCCGAAGAAGGTTTGATGAATGGTCTTATTGATACTATCGGAGAAAATTCAGGAGATGATACGACCGACAGCCCAGTTCATACAGGAGACATGTCATTTAATGCCCCTGTAGGACAAAATATTACAGGCGTTACTCTTTCCGAACCGATGGAACTTATTACTTCTAATGGTCAAGCAATTGTTTGGACCGGCGTAGGAACAGACACCTTAGTTGGTTCAGCCAACGGCACAACCATTATTACCATAAATGTTGACAACACAGGCAGTTATACCGTTACCTTAACAGGAGCAGTAGATCACCCTAATAACTCAGTTGAAGACATACTATCAATTAACTCTACGGTTACCGTTACGACCAGTGGAGGCGTTTCAGAGTCTACCAATATGGCAATCAGAATAGAAGATGATATGCCAACGCTAAGTGACCCAAGACAAGAAGGTGGAATAGCAGAAAAAACAACCAACCTAATGATTACCTTAGATATTTCAGGCTCAATGGGGATTAATTCAGGAATGAATGACCTCACTCGTTTAGATGCAGCAAAAGATGCCATACGCACACTTATCGCAAATTATGAATCAGAGGGAGAATTAGCGGTACGAATTGTTACCTTTAGTACATCTGCCAATCCCGCTGGTGCCGGGTGGATGAATGCAACGGATGCAATTGCTTATATAGACGGACTATCACAAGGAGGTTGGACAGATTATGACGCCGCACTAGCCGATACAATGGTTGCCTATAACGATCCAGGTAAAATTGTTGATGCAACGAACACCGTTAGTTACTTCTTTAGTGATGGACAGCCTACATCAGGTGATGGATCAGTAACAACATTAACAGATTCAAATAGCTATATTAACGGAGTAGATAACGGTATTCAAACAGCAGAAGAACAGATTTGGACACAATTTTTAGATGCAAACAGTGTTAACTCATTCGCAATCGGAATGGGAACAGGCTTAGGATCTAATGCAATGACGATTCTTGACCCTATCGCCTATAACGGTAGTGGGGTTGGTGGAACGACAGCACCATTAATTGTTACAGACTTTAGTCAGCTATCAGATGTACTTGCAGGAACATTTGCGG
>CAYRVZ010000279.1:0-3712 GCA_964427815.1 uncultured Saprospiraceae bacterium
GGAAGGACGTAGAAATATATTCGAAACTGTTTTGGCTATAGATAAGGTTAAGAGCAAGATGCGTGTCCCCAATTTTGGGCATGACAATGATGGATTGGGCTACCTCGAAGGCAAGCGTTTACACTACGTCAATAATACGGCTATGGATGGGGTACGCAATGCACATACCGAAGGGGGCATTCCGAATATTCGGATGACAATCAGCAAAGCAAACGAAGAAACACTGGGCTATTTATTTTATTTCTTTGAGCGTGCTTGTGCCATTAGTGGCTATCTCTTAGGCGTTAATCCTTTTGATCAACCTGGGGTAGAAGCCTATAAGCGCAATATGTTTGAACTACTAGGTAAGCCTGGATATTAAAAATAGATCCTTTTTTTGAAGGAAGATTAATTTTGGCGCAAGCCGTAAAACATACATGATGAAAATAGGTATTGCTGGCATCGGTCACCTGGGCAAAATCCATTTAAAATTGGCCATAGCTAGTGACCAATACGAAGTGGTGGGTTTTTATGATGCAGACCCCTTACATGCTGCACAGATTGAAAAGGAATTTGGCGTACATCGTTTCGAGACCTTTGAAGCCCTGATAGCGGCGGCAGAAGTGGTGGACATCGTGACGCCTACCCCTACTCATGCAGACCTTGCGGCCAAAGCCATCCGTAAAAATAAACATGTTTTTATAGAAAAGCCCGTTACGCAGACAGTTGCAGAAGCGCAGCTATTAATGGGCCTGCTAAAGGATCACTCCGTAAAATTGCAAGTGGGCCATGTCGAGCGTTATAATCCAGCTTACCTTGCGGCAAAAAACAACCAAGTCCAACCCAAATTTATAGAAGCCCATCGGTTGGCTCAGTACAATCCACGTGGGACAGATGTATCAGTGGTTCATGATTTAATGATTCACGACCTGGATATTTTGTTGGATTTGGTGGACTCGGAAGTCAAAGAAGTGATGGCTAATGGCGTATGTATCGTCAGTCCTACTCCAGATATTTGTAATGCGCGCATCGTTTTTAAAAATGGCTGCGTGGCGAATATAACAGCAAGTCGTATTTCTATGAAAAATATGCGAAAGATGCGATTATTCCAAAACGATGCCTATTTGAGTATTGATTTTCTGGAAAAGTCGGTTGAAATCATCAAGCTATTTGACAAAAAACCAACAAACATGGATCATGCCATGTCCCTAGATACTAAAACGGGAAAAAAATGGTTGACAATGGAAATGCCTGAAGTTAAAGCCGTGAATTCTATTCTGATGGAATTGGAGACTTTTGCGCAAGCGATAAAAAATGACCTTCGAGTAGAGGTGGATTTAGAAGCGGGCATGAAGGCTTTACTCCTTGCGGAAAACATCTCCAAACAACTATAAAATGCTAAAAACCAATCTCTTATACCTTCTTTTACTTACTGGACTCGTCCTTAGCTTAGTGTCTTGCGACAAAGAAGAACCCATTCCTGCCTATCTGTACATTCCTAGTTTTGAGGTGGAAGCACAAGCCGATTTTGGGACCTCCTCCTCCAAGATAACCGAAGCATGGGTCTATGCCAATGGAAATTTGCTAGGCGCCTACCCCATTCCTGCTATGGTTCCCATTTTAGAAGAAGGCGCAACTGATGTGCAGATTTTTCCAGGCATCCATGAAAATGGAATTTTGGATCGCCCCTTTCTTTATTCTTTTTATGAACCCATCAAAATCAATCCTGACTTAAAACGCGGTCACATCGATACGATCCCTTTGATCACGATGTACAAAAGTTCTGAGGATATCGAACTTGCCTTGCATATTGATTTTGAAATTGGCAACTTACTTTCAGAAGACATCGATGGGGACACATTGACATTCACCACTCTGACTAACGATGGATTTGAAGGACGCGGGGTTAGATTATTTGTTCAAGATACCTTGTCCAACTTATCCGTGGGCAATACCCATTTATTTTACCTTCCGTCAAATGGGTCTCAAGTATTTATAGAAATGAATTACCATAATGACATCCCTTTTACGGTTTGGATGCGGGGACACAAAAGTGATTTAAGCGGAGATATTCAATTAATATCCCAACTGAATATTAAAAAAGAATGGAACAAGATATATATACCCCTTACGGAATTTTTAAATGCGAATAAATGGATTGATTACCAATTAGTATTTAATGTTTCTCTAACAAATGAACAAATAGAAGCAGGCGAAAGTGGTGAAGTCATCCTTGACAATATTAAAATATTAAAATTTAAGTGAGAGAGAAGCGGCAATTAGAAATATGGCTGTATATCGTTACAGATTTCATCATGTCTTTGTTGGCATGGGCTGCTTTTTTTGTTTATAGGAAAGGATTAGAGGGGACTATACATTGGGAATCCATAATAACAGACCCCAATTTCCAAGTGGGTATCTTGGCCATTCCCATGGGCTGGTCATTTTTCTATGCTTTTTTTGGCTGTTATAAAGACTTATATCGTTTATCTCGACTGTCCACCCTATCCCGCACATTCTTTTTAACGGTTATCGGGGTTATATTTTTGTTTTTCACTTTATTGATTGACGATGTAATTTTAGGTACAGGAACTTATGTTCGTTCATTTTTAACACTATTTTCCTTACAATTTTTATTTGCCGTGACCTTGCGTATGTTTTGGTTGACACGTGCTAGCCGAAGACTTAAATCTGGCAAAGTCACCTTTAATACCATCATTATCGGTGGCAATCAAAAAGCAACTCAACTTTACAAACAGATCCAAGAAAGAGATAAGGGTTTGGGTAATAAGTTTTTAGGTTTTATTGATTCTAATGGCAACAGCACCAATGAATTAAGTGAATTTTTACCCATCTTGGGCAAGCTTAATCATCTTCCTAAAATACTGGAAGAACAAGATATAGAGGAGGTCATCATCGCCATTGAAACCTCAGAACATAGCCTGATGCAGCGCATCATGGATCCTTTATTTGGCTTTGACAAGATACTCATAAAAGTAATCCCAGACATGCATGATATTGTATTTGGCGCGGTTAAAATGAATCATGTATTTGGTGAAATATTAATAGAGATAAAGCAAGAATTAATGCCTGAATGGCAGCATTCTATCAAACGCATCATAGATGTCTGTGTCAGTATTTTTATGCTACTTCTTTTTTCTCCTTTATTAATCGTTAGTGCTATTTTGGTTAAGTTTTCTTCTTCGGGTCCTATTTTTTATACCCAAGAAAGAATTGGGCTGAATGGCAAGCCCTTTCACATCATCAAGTTTCGATCGATGTACATGGATGCGGAAAAGTCAGGACCCATGCTTTCCCAAACAGGGGATGACCGCTGTACCCAATGGGGTGCCATCATGCGTAAATGGAGAATAGATGAATGGCCTAATTTCTGGAATGTACTAAGGGGTGACATGTCGCTAGTAGGTCCAAGACCCGAACGTCAATACTACATCACCAAAATCATGGAACGTGCCCCTCACTATCGACACTTATTAAAGGTGCGACCCGGCATTACCTCTTGGGGCCAAGTCAAATATGGCTATGCTTCTAATGTTGATCAAATGATTAAAAGATTACAATTTGATATTCTTTATATTGAAAACATGTCTTTAGCGTTAGATATCAAAATCTTATTTTATACGGTTCTAGTTTTATGGAAGGGACAAGGAAAGTAATCAACGCCGAAGGCATCCGAAGGACAAATTGAACGCCGAAGGCAATTTGAACGTCC
>CAYRVZ010000280.1:0-3708 GCA_964427815.1 uncultured Saprospiraceae bacterium
CCAAGTTACCTGTCCATTTAGTATTAGCGGAAGCCCTTATAAGTAAATGGTTTAAGCCGGAACAAGCTACATTATCGCTGGAAGATTATCAACCTGAAGATAAATTAATTCCCTACAAAATCGTTCAAAAACACCAAGGAAAAGACTTTGAAAACATTGGGTATGAGCAACTTATGCCGTATGTACAGCCGACTGACGGCAAGGCGTTTGTGGTTGTTTTGGGTAATTTTGTCACCACTTCAGATGGTACAGGTATCGTCCATACGGCGCCTTCATTTGGGGCAGATGATATGATGATGGCCAAAAAGAATGGGCTGGGTTCTTTGACGCTTGTAGATAAGCAAGGCAAATTTGTAGAGGAGGTCACTGATTATGCCGGTCGGTATGTAAAAGATTACAAAGACGAAGAAAATTATAGAAGTGTGGACATTGATATTGCCATCCAACTAAAAACGGAAAATAAGGCTTTCAATGTTCAAAAACACCTACACAACTATCCGCATTGTTGGCGGACAGATAAGCCTATATTGTACTACCCCTTAGATAGTTGGTTTATCAAAGTGACCGCCAATAAAGACCGAATGGTTGAATTAAATAAAACCATTAATTGGAAACCAAAATCAACTGGAGAAGGTCGTTTTGGGCATTGGCTTGACAATATTCAGGATTGGAATTTGTCTAGATCTCGATATTGGGGCACGCCTCTGCCCATTTGGAGAACGGAGAATGGGGATATTGAAAAATGCATCGGCTCGATGCAAGAGTTACAAGCCGAAATTGATGCTGCCAATAAAACACTTGGACTCCATCAAGAGATGCCTGCAGACTTACACCGTCCATATATTGATGGTATTACGCTGGTTTCTAAAGACGGTCAACCGATGACCCGAGAATTAGATTTAATAGATGTTTGGTTTGACTCTGGTGCAATGCCTTATGCGCAGTGGCATTATCCATTTGAAAATGAGGATTTATTTAAGAATGTTTTTCCAGCAGATTTTATAGCGGAAGGTGTAGATCAGACCCGTGGTTGGTTTTATTCACTGCATGCTATCGCTAGTAATATTTTTAATAGTGTTGCCTACAAAGCCGTGGTATCGAATGGTTTACTTTTAGATAAGAAAGGACAAAAAATGTCCAAAAGAAAAGGCAATACTGTCGATCCTTTTACGACTATTGACAAGTACGGGGCAGATGCGGTTCGGTGGTATTTGACACACAATGCTAACCCATGGGACAATCTAAAATTTGATGCAGATAATATTGTAGAGGTGCAACGTAAGTTTTTTGGGACACTTTATAATACGTATTCTTTCTTTGCACTTTATGCGAATATTGATAAATTTGCTTACGCTGAAAATGAAATTCCATTACAGAGTCGTCCCGAAATTGACCAATGGATTTTGTCTTTATTAAATAGCTTAGTCCAAGAGGTCGATGGCCACTTTTCGGATTATGAAGGCACGCCTGCGGCTCGAAAAATTCAAAGTTTTGTCACAGACAATTTAAGCAACTGGTTTGTTCGATTGTCTAGGAGAAGATTCTGGAAAGGGAGCTACTCAGACGATAAGATTTCAGCTTATCAAACATTATACACTTGCTTGTCCACTATCTCCAAATTAATGTCCCCCATTTCGCCATTCTTTTCGGACTGGCTATTCCAAAACTTAAACAATATCACTCAAAAGGAAACAGCTATTTCCGTTCATCTTTCCGACTTTCCTGTTGCAGACAAATCGCTCATTAACAAAGACTTAGAGCAAAGAATGGATTATGCACAACGTATTTCTTCTTTGGCTTTGTCCTTGCGTAAAAAAGAAAAAATTAGGGTACGGCAGCCACTCAATAAAATCTTACTGCCCGTCTTAGACAAGACTTTTGAAAATCAAGTAGATGCGGTCAAAGACCTAATCCTGGCAGAAACAAATATCAAGCATCTTGAATACTTGTATGACAGCTCTGGCTTCATTAAAAAGAAGATAAAACCAAACTTTAAGACCTTAGGACGTCGCCTTGGTAAGAACATGAAACTAGCTGCCTCTTTTATTAATAATTTAGACCAAGATGCCATTGCTAAAATCGAGCAAACGGGTACTTTTGAATTAAAAATAGAAGAAGAAATTTTTGCACTTACTTTAGAAGATGTAGAAATCTCTCCTGAAGACATTGAGGGCTGGACTGTTGCAACCGATGGCAATTTGACTGTTGCCATGGATATTCATATTTCTGAAGCATTAGCCACAGAAGGCATTGCTAAAGAATTAATCAATCGAATCCAAAACATTCGAAAAGACTTGGATTTTCAGGTTCAAGATCAGATTAGAATTAAAATTGGCTTTTCCGAAAAAACGGCCAAGGCTGTTGCTCAATTTGGCGATTACATTAAGAAAGAAACGCTTGGGGTATCTATTGAAACTGGGGAAAATAATGGCGTACTTGTAGAGTTGCCAGATGAGGCGCCTATTTCGATCTTGGTGGAACGGGTCTAGGGGCATTTTTTGTCCTGCGGACGTTCATTTTGCCTGCGGACGTTCATTTTGCCTGCGGCGTTCATGTGCCTGTGGCGTTCATGTGCCTGTGGCGTTCATGTGCCTGTGGATAAGTCCCTCAACTGAAAATCTCGTATATTTGTATATGCGACCCAAGGACATCAAAAGACCATCCTCTATTCCCTATACCCGTCGGCGATTTTTAAAAGGAATCGGAGCCTTTAGCATTGTAACTGCTATGCCTTGGCTATTGAGTTGTCAAGAACCTACTAGGGCGCCCATACATGGACCGCTGGGCAAGCAGAGTCAAATGACTCAGGAAGTCCTGCAAATCCTATTTCCAACAGACAATTTTGGGCCTTCTAGTCATCAAGTGCAGGCTTATCAGTATCTCAGCTGGATTTTAAACGATCCGCTTTATGATGCCGACATTAAAAATAATATAAAAAGCGGGATAGAGCATTTAGCGTCTTTCTGCAAAAAAACATTTGGGCAGGCTTTTGAGGGGCTTTCGCAAAGGCAAAAAGAAGATCTCATAGCACAAGCGAACACACACATTTGGGGGGAGCGGCTTCTTTCTCGATTGGTATCAGTTATATTAGATTCATTGTTGATTGCGCCTATCTATGACAGCAATCCCGAAGAGATCGGCTGGAAATGGCTGCAACATATACCCGGGCTACCACAAGCTACTTCGCAAAATCAATATCCCAAGCTATTAGAACGAAAAAAAGAATTTGTGATTATTTCAAAATTATCAGACTTAACATAAATGGAATTTTTAGAAAAATATGATATTTGTGTTGTTGGGAGTGGCGCAGGTGCCGGACCCATTATTTTAGAATTGGCGAAAGCGGGACATCGAGTTATCGTTTTAGAAAAAGGGCCTTGGTATCGAACAAAGGATTTTTCAAAAGATGAGCTGACAGCTGTAAGGCGTAGTGTTTATACGCCCAATCTAAAAGATGAACGACATGTCATCGTAGAAACCGATGCCAATCAAAAACGACATGCCCAATCTACTTTTGATACGGGTCGAGATTTTTGGAACGGCAATTGTGTAGGGGGTTCTTCTAACTTCATGAGTGGATACTTTCATCGATTGAAGCCCGTCGATTTTAAGTTGCTCTCTACTTATGGCCCGATAAAAGGAGCTAATGTTGTCGATTGGCCCATTGACTACCACGACCTAGAGCCGTATTATACTAAGGTAGAAACC
>CAYRVZ010000281.1:0-3702 GCA_964427815.1 uncultured Saprospiraceae bacterium
CGAGTAAAGCTATTAATTATTCCTACGAGGTATTACCCAATGGGGAAATTGTGCGTTACGGTTCAGATGGTTTTTTGTGAAATGACCTATCGTGACTATCAGAAAAATAAAAATAAAAATGAAAAAAATAAAAAATAAAAACAAAAAATTGACCAATAAGAAGTTACAGAGAGTAATTAAAAAATTATTGGCAGAGAAACCCACGAAGGTTTTTAATCCAAAACAAATAAAAAAATTCATCAATAGTGGTAATAATACAGACTCTGTATTATATGCATTGGAGATATTAGTAAAAGAAGGGGCTGTCCAACGTAAAGGGGAGTACCAATTCCAAATTAGTCATAATACATTTGTGAAAGCATCTGATGATAAAAGCTATGAAGGCTATATTGATGTGACTCGTTCTGGAGCAGGTTTTGTATTGGTAGCGGAATTAGAAAATGATATTTACATTCCGCAAAAATATATGAATAGTGCGATGAATGGTGACCGAGTAAAGGTTATTTTATTTGATGGCGGAAGGCGCCGACGAAAAAAGGAAGGACGTATTGTTAAAGTTTTAGAAAGAGCGACTAAGCAGTTTGTGGCAAGATTAAGAGTCTTAAAAAAGATTGCGATTGCTTTTCCTGAAAATGATGCGTTACCTACAGAAATTGGAATACCGCTTGAGGAATTGCGAGAGGCAAAGGATGGAGATATGGTTATTATTGAAATAACTAAATGGCCGACGAAGCCTAGTAAACCTCCAGTTGGAAAAGTGAATGCGGTGTTATTAGCCAAGAATAATTCGGATAGAGAGATGCAATCCATTTTGATTAATAATGGATTTTCGATTTCCTTCCCGGATGAAGTGATGGAGCAGGTGATGCCCATTTCGGATGTGATCCCAGAAGAAGAGATTGCGAAGCGTAGAGATTTTAGAGGGATTACGACCTTGACGATTGATCCACATGACGCTAAAGATTTTGATGATGCCTTGTCTTATGAATTGTTAGACAATGGGGATATTGAGATTGGTATTCATATCGCCGATGTGACACACTTTATGAAGGAAGGAACTCCATTGGATCAAGAAGCTTACGAGCGTTCTACTTCCGTTTATTTAGTAGATAGAGTGTGTCCGATGTTGCCTGAGAAGTTATCTAATAATTTATGCTCCTTGCGGCCAAATGTAGATAGATTGGCTTTTTCTGCTGTGTTTACTTTTGACAAACAATTAGGTATTAAGAAAAGATGGTTTGGAAAAACTGTAATTCATTCAGACAAGCGTTTTGCTTATGAAGATGCCCAAGAAGTCATAGATGCGAAGGAAGGTCCTTTTGTAAAAGAACTTTTAACGTTGAATAAAATTGCTCTTCATTTACGTAAGAGACGTTTTAAAGAAGGTTCGATTAGTTTTGAAACCGATGAAGTAAAGTTTAAATTAGATGAAGATGGCAAGCCCATTGGTATCTATTTGAAGACAAGAAAAGATACACATTTATTAGTCGAGGACTTTATGTTGTTGGCAAATAGAGAAGTGGCGGAGTATATCAATAGAAAGAGCAAAGGGGACAAAGAAATACCTTTTGTCTATAGGATCCATGATTTGCCTGATACGGAGAAGATTGTGGACTTTGCTAGGTTTGCAGGTTCGATGGGTGTAAAGTTTGATATTCAAACCCCAAAATCCATTGTTGAGTCTTTTAATAAATTATCAGAATTGGCGGAGACTAGACCTGAATTAAAAATACTAGTTATCATGGGCGTCCGCACCATGGCAAAGGCTGTATACTCGTCCGAAAATATTGGGCACTACGGATTGGGATTTGAGCATTATTCGCATTTTACTTCTCCCATTCGGAGGTATGCAGATGTATTGGTGCATAGATTGTTAGGCAAAAATCTAGATAAAACTTATCGAGCAGATAAAAAACAATTAGAAGACCAATGTCGCCATATCTCAAATCAAGAGCGTAAAGCGGTTGATGCGGAAAGAAAAAGTGTTCGTTACAAGCAAGTGGAATTTATGCAAGAGTATGTCGGACATACTTTTGAAGGTTTGATTCGAGGTTTTGGGACGCGTGGTTTCTTTGTTGAATTGATTGATAACTTTTGTGACGGAATGGTGTCTTTTGAATCACTTGGCGAACATTTCCAAATAGAGCGCGGTCGAATGCAAGCAAGAGGGAAAAGGACGGGTAAAAAATTCCAAATGGGTGACCATGTAAAGGTACTAGTAGTATCGGCGAATCTGGAAAAACGTGAAGTTGAATTTCAGATTGCGGAATAAATAAAAAATATGAAACCAATTAAAATAGGTTTGATAGGTTTGGGGAATGCGGGTAGCCACTTGGCGAGAGAGTTGCACCGAAAGCATCTGGGATTGCATGCGGTTTTTACTCGGGATGAAGCGAAGGCGAATAGTATTGGGCGACGTATGCGTGTTTTTTATACGCATGACTTAAAAAAAATCCCTAAAGATTTAGACTTGTATATTTTGGCAGTTTCGGATAGTGCTATTTCTGAAGTTGGTGAACAGTTGTCCGAGGTGATAGGGGAGGCTAATGTAGTACATATTTCTGGAGCGGAATCCTCCAAAGTCTTAGCGCCCTTCTTTAAATCCTATGGTGTCTTTTATCCATTGCAAACGTTGACCAAAAGTAGAAAAGTAAAATTTAAAGACATCCCAATTTGTATTGAGGCGAATAATGATCGGTTGAAATCCATGCTATTGGATTTAGCAAGAGGACTTTCGGAAAAAGTATTTTTTGTCAATGACGACGAGCGAGCTTGGTTGCATATAACGGCGGTGATGGTGAATAATTTTACCAACCACCTCTATTCGCTTGCGCAAAAAATAACCAATCGACAAGATTTAGATTTTGATTTGTTACGCCCCTTGATTTTAGAAACAGCTGCTAAGGTTCAAAAGATGAATCCCGAAGAGGCTCAGACAGGCCCGGCTGCGAGAGGAGATCAAAAGACTATTGAGAGTCATTTAAAACGACTAGAACGGTATCCGGATATTTTGGAAGTGTACAAGGTGTTGACGAAGTCGTTGAATAGGGGAGAGAACCACTAAGACCGAAGAAGTGGTGGAAATGGATGTGTTTTTATTTTATTTACTCTTTTTTAGGCGTTTCGAGTTAGCTAAATCTTTTTGAGCGGAAGCCAAATACTGTTTTAATATTTTATTGTCTGGATCGTAGGAAAGCCCTTTCTTGAATTGTTCAATCGCTAATTTAAAGCGTTGGGTTGAGCCATAGACCGCGCCAAGATTTCGATAGGCATCAATAAAACTAGGCTCATATTTTAGCGCAAGTTTATAGACTTTTTCGGCATTCTTGAGGTCTCCTCTTTGAAAGTAGATAATCCCCATGTTGCTATACGCATTGGCATTTGGCTTTAGTTTTGTTGAAATCAAGTAGCTTTCTAGTGCTTTGTCATTTTCCTGTAGTTTGTAATGGTATAGCCCCACTTGTCCATGTGCATCTGAATACGCCGGATAGATTTTGATGGCTTTTTGAAAAAATGACAAGGCTTTTTTGTATTGATTGGTTTGGGCTTGTCCTTTGAGTGTATTCCCTTTTTTTCCGACTTCTAGTCCGTGATGATAATTGAGTTTGGCGCTATTAGGTGACTTTAATACGTCGGAGGCGTAGAGGGTTGCACTATCGTACCAGGCTTTGTTCCGATTGATGGTGGGTACACTAAAAAGTA
>CAYRVZ010000282.1:0-3682 GCA_964427815.1 uncultured Saprospiraceae bacterium
TTCTTCAGAGTAATCCCAAACCCCCTTTGAAAATGGTGTTAATGGTCAACTATTATTTTGTTAGGTTATGGGTCAAGATTTTGCCCTTTGCCAAGAAAAAAATTAGCGAGATAGTAAATGGGTTTTATACCTTATGTCTCCTTTTTAAAGGGGATTTAGAGGATTGATAAAAATAAAAAAGAATAAAACCCATTTTGCGGTATGTTAAAAAACACCGTAAAATGAGAGCGTATATTATGGCTTTTTGGCAGCCATAATGACTTCCTCCTCCTGTACAGCAGGTTTAACCACTTTTACTTGATCCAATAACACCTTTAAAGAGTCCATATAAGTCAAGTAATTAGGTAAATCAGCTTTTTCCATTGGTGGAGGAGCAGGTAATTTTTGACGAAAAGGATCTACTTGACGTCCATTCTTCCAAAAACGGTAACAAACGTGAGGCCCTGTGGCATATCCTGTAGAACCCACATATCCAATGGTTTGCCCTTGCTTCACTTTAACACCCGGACGAATACCTTTCGCAATCCGAGAAAAGTGAAGATATTGAGTTGAATAAGTCTTATTATGCTTTACTTTGACATAATTACCATTGCCACGCGTACGACCCGCTTTCGATACCACCCCATTCGCCGTAGCATATACAGGTGTCCCTCTAGGAGCAGCATAATCAGTCCCTAAATGCGACTTGTTTCTTTTTAAAACTGGGTGAAAGCGACGACGACTATATCTAGAAGAAATCCGTGAAAACTTGACGGGTGCCTTCAAGAAGGCTCTACGTGCCGGACGTCCCTTTTCATCATAGTATTCATCCTTGTACTTTTCATTATGGTATTTGAAGACATAAGAAGGTACATCCAATTGCTTATAATAAGCAGCCTCAATGCTTTCTACACCGACTGGCTTGCCTTCTATTTGTTTTTCTGTATAGAGGATTTTGAATTCATCACCTTTATATAAGTGGTAGAAATCTACTGTCCACGCCAATACGTCTCCCAGATAATCCGCCAATTCATCACTGGCGCCAGAAGTCTTCATGGCATTCCAAAGATTAGATTCAATCACACCAGAAGCTTCCTTCTGAACCAACTTCACCTCCTTCTTCACTTCTTTGACAACGATAGAATCTTCTAAGTCAATAGTGTAATAACTAAAGATATTAGGTTGATAGATGATTGTACTAGGCTTATGCGCTTCATTATCATGGACAAATGCCAATAATTGCGTCGGTCGAATTCCTCTTAAATCGAATTTTTCCGAGCAAGCAGATAACAATTTTTCAGTTTGTTCTCCTTCTATACCATGATTCGCCAAAATACCTGAAAGGGTCTCCCCATTCTTAATCTTATACTCATCAATACATTTATCATTGGATTTAATCCCAAAAAAATAAGTATCAGGTACGGCTACAGCCATCTTTTTTTGTGCCGATACCTGTACATTATATGGCAAAGGAGTCGGCCAAAAAGTAATGAGTCCATAGGCACAGATACCAATAGTAGCGGCAAGTTTGACCCTTTTGGTCTTTGCCAAACGGATGGCATTTTGCTTAGTAAATTTTGAAGGAACTTCCTTCAATATTTGGGTAGTAGCCCGTAGCTTTTTACGAACTACTTTTAAAAACGAATCTTCCATAAGGAGGTGTTAGGTTTCTTTCAGGCGACAAGATATGCAAATAATTCATATTTATATCTAAATTTCCCAAGAAAGTTTTTAATATCATGTGATAGTCACATTCTATCCTCCTAATCAGTGCAAAAAAAATACCAAATTTCAATCTAACACATAAATTTAGCGAAAATAACTCACAAGATTACACTACCTTTACAGGCAAAAGGGACATTTTTGTGCAAGCTAAACCAAAATTAATTATCATCGCCGGCCCAACTGCTGTTGGTAAGACATCGTACGCCATTAAAATGGCTCAAAAACTGAACACAGTTATCTTATCAGCGGATAGTCGGCAGATTTATAAAGGAATGCCCATTGCGACTGCTCAACCATCCCTTGCGGAAAAAGCAGGTATTCCCCACTACCTAGTTGGGCATGTTGACCCAATATCAGCCTATAGCGCTGGACACTATGAACGAGAAGCCATTCAGTTACTAAAAGATTTGTTTCTCAAATACCCTCAAATTATTTTAACAGGTGGGACAGGACTTTATATCAAAGCAATCATGGATGGATTAGATGAATTTGAACCCATCAAAGCCTCTATCCGAACGGCACTCAATGACCAATATCAAAATGAAGGCTTAGACTGCCTACTTGAAGAATTAGATCACTCGGATCCAGTTTACGCAAAAATAGTGGATAGAAAAAATCCGAGAAGAATTATACGCGCCTTGGAGGTCATCAGAGGAACAGGACAACTATTTTCTTCCTTGCGGAAAAACCAACCCAAAGAAAGGTTCTTTGATACGCACACCATTCTATTGGAGCGAAGTCGTCCTGAATTATATGACAGAATCAACCAGCGGGTTCTTTTAATGCAGGAAGCCGGACTACTGGAGGAAGCTCAAAAATGGTACCCATTAAAAAACTTAAACGCCACTAAAACAGTTGGTTATAAAGAGTTGTTTCAATATTTTGATGGCATCATCTCCTTGGATAGAGCCATCGAACTTATCCAACAAAATACAAGAAGATATGCCAAAAGACAAATCACATGGTTTGGAAAAATGGATTTCGATGAAGTAATTAAACTACATTCCAAACAGTAAACCATGGTACTCCTCTTTTATTCTAAATGGAGGGAGGATTTACATTTTCAAACAGACGCAGACCGAAAGAACCGTTCAAAGTTACCGTAAAGAACATAAAACAACCCTTTCAGCCCCATTCAAATCTGTAACAAGCCTAACATCAAACCCCAAACCACGAATTAGCTCCGCAGTATCTTGCGCCCTAAATTCATTGACTTCAAAAGCCAGAAGACCATTTTCTGTCAAGTGTCCACGCGCAAACCTAGTAATCTCCCGATAAAAAAGCAATGGATCTTCTTCTGGACTAAACAAGGCTATAGCCGGTTCATGTTCCTTAACATAAACAGGCATCATTGCTTTCTCAGAAGGAGGGATATACGGCGGATTAGATACGATGATGTCATATTTATCCATTCGTTGCCAATGACTTTTATTCAGTATATCCATCTGCTCAAATTGCACACAAAGGTTCAGACTTAAATTATTTGACCTAGCTACATTTAAGGCATCAATACTCACATCAACAGCCGTGACGGTGCCTTGTGGCATTTCTTTTTTCAACGCAAGTGCAATACACCCACTTCCCGTTCCGACATCTAAAATTTTAATGCGCCGTTCTTGATTATACAATTTCGCAAAATTCAAAACCTCATAGACCAACGACTCCGTCTCTTGGCGCGGTATCAAAACAGATTTATTCACATTTAATTTAAGCCCATAGAAGTCAGCCTTACCTAAAATATATTGTAATGGAATACCCATAAGAAGTTGATTACTAATACTTAGAAGCAATTTCTCCTCTGTTAATTTTAGCAATTCAGATGACTTATCATGAAAGACATCTTCCTTAACTATCCTAGTGATAGACAAGGCCTCTCCTTCTTCATAGAGTTTCAAAAGACCTTTGGCGAAAGCACGGAAAGAATCTGGTTTACTCATGCTATTGCTCTATTTCTATAATATACCACCAAGAAGTCCTA